>DAOPQX010000001.1:0-28778 GCA_035348395.1 Vicinamibacterales bacterium
AGCAGGAACGGAGGATTCAGGATCGAGAGCTTGTCGACATTGTCCCGAAGGCCATTCGTCAACGCCAGGATGATGGAGAAGATCATGGTGGTGGCGCCCACCACCGCCGTGCCGATCAGCACCGGCTTGGCCGTCGCCTTGAACGTGTTGCCGGCGCCGTCGCCCGTCTCGAGCAGGTCCTTGGCCGCCCCGAAGTCGGCGTCGATGCCGTGGTCGCGGCGCAGCTCCTGCTTGATGCCGGGGATCTGCTCGATCACCGACAGCTCGAACACCGACTGCGCGTTGTCGGTGACCGGGCCGTACGAGTCGACCGCGATGGTCACCGGGCCCATCCCGAGGAACCCGAAGGCGACCAGGCCGAAGGCGAACACCGCCGGCGCCATCATCAGCCCGCCGGGGAACGTCGTGCTGACGACGTAGCCGATCGCCATCAGCAGCATGATCGCGAGGCCCAGCCAGTAGGCACTGAAGTTGCCGGCCACCAGCCCTGACAGGATGTCGAGCGAGGCCCCGCCCTCGCGGCCCGACCGGACGACCTCCTTCACGTGCGCCGACTCGGTCGAGGTGAAGATCTTCACCAGCTCCGGGATGATCGCGCCGGCCAGCGTGCCGCACGTGATGACCGTGGAGAGCTTCCACCAGAGCGAGCCGTCGCCCGCCAGGTCGGGGATCAGCAGGAACGACACGATGTAGGTGATGATCACCGACACGATCGACGTGATCCAGACCAGCGAGGTGAGCGGCGCCTCGAAGTTCATCCGCTCGGCGTTGCCGTACCGCGCCCGCGCGAAGGTGTTGTTGACGAGGTAGGAGAGGCCGCTGGCGACGATCATCATGATGCGCATCACGAAGATCCAGACCAGCAGCTGCACCTGGACGGTCGCGTCGGGAACCGCCAGCACGATGAAGGTGATGAGCGCGACGCCCGTCACGCCGTAGGTCTCGAACCCGTCGGCCGTGGGCCCCACCGAGTCGCCGGCGTTGTCACCCGTGCAGTCGGCGATGACGCCCGGGTTGCGCGCGTCGTCCTCCTTGATGTTGAAGACGATCTTCATCAGGTCGGAGCCGATGTCCGCGATCTTCGTGAAGATCCCGCCGGCGATGCGCAGCGCGGCCGCGCCGAGCGACTCACCGATGGCGAAGCCGATGAAGCAGGGGCCGGCGTACTCGCGCGGGATGAAGAGCAGGATCGACAGCATCATGAACAGCTCGACGCTGATCAGGGCCATGCCGATGCTCATCCCCGACTTGAGCGGGATCAGGTAGATCGGGAACGCCTTGCCGCGCAGGCTCGCGAACGCCGTCCGCGAGTTGGCCAGCGTGTTCAAGCGGATGCCGAACCAGGCGACGCCGTAGCTGCCCGCGATGCCGATCACGCTGAAGGCCAGGATGATGCCGACGCGGCTCCACTCGAAGTTCTGGAGGAAGCCGAAATAGACCACGATGATGACGCCGATGAACGCCTCGAGGATCAGCAGGAACCGGCCCTGCTGCAGCATGTAGGCCTTGCACGTCTCGTAGATCAGCTCCGAGATGTCGCGCATCGACGCGTGGACCGGCAGCGCCCGCAGCTGGCGGTAGATCACCAGCCCGAACAGCAGGCCGCCCACGCAGACGAGCAGACCGACCATCAGCAGCGTCCGCCCGTTGACGCCCATGAAGTCGACGGCGCCGAGGTCGGGCAGCACGAGGTTCGCCTCGCCCCCCACGTGCGCCGGCTCGGTCGCCTCCGCCGCCACCTGCGGCGACGGCGCCGCCGCGGCCAGCGCGGCCGGGGCGGCGACCAGCACCAGGGCCACCAGCGCGGCCCCGACGGAAACCAGCGGGCGGCGCAGCCACGCCGCACCCCCGCGTCGAATCAGCGAATACACCGCAGCGTCCTTCATGTCACCTCTTGTGGGGCCGCCGTCAGGCGGGCTGGCCGAGCCAGCGCGATACAGGGGGCTTCAAAGCCGGGGGAACCGGGGGCAGCTCAACCTGCCGATTCTATATCGGTTTGCTCCGGAACGCCGGCGCCGCGTGCGGCCACGCCCGCAAGCGGCCGCCCGGTCAGCTGCTTGGGAACCGCTGTCCCCCCCGTCAGCACGATCCGGAGCCCCTCCTCCACCGTCAGGTCCGGCAGGACGACCCACTCGGGAGGGTAGAAGTAAACGTCGCCGATGTACAGGTGGTTGGTCGGCACGAAGACCGCGACCAGCCCCACCGTCCCCTCCCCGCTCGACAGCTCGAACTCGCGGGTGAGGAACCCGAGGCGCCGCACGCCCGTGCGGTCGACGACGATCACCACCCGCTTGAACCCGGCGGCGTTGTCGGGCGAGAACGCCTCGATCAGCTGCTTGACCGGCGAGTAGACGGTCCTGAAGAGCGGCAGCCGCAGCAGCGACCGCTCCAGCCCGAGCACCAGGCGGTTGCCCAGGACGTTGCTCGCCGCCACGCCCACCAGCAGCAGGAACAGCGCGGTCGTCACCAGCCCCAGCCCCGGCACGTGCCGCCCGAGCCAGCGGTCGTACAGCGGCCGCGTGATGCCGTCGATGAAGTCGAACGCCCAGATCAGGGCCGCCACGCTGACGATCAGGGGAACGGCGACGAAGAACCCCGTGACGAACCGCCGGCGCAGCCAGAGCACGGGTCGCACGATCGCACCTCGCTCAGCGCACGAACAGCCAGACCACGACGGCCCCCGCCAGCAGAAGCCGGTACCACGCGAAGATCGCCAGCGAGTGCCCCGTCAGGTAGCGGAGGAAGTACTTGACCGTGAAGTAGCCGACGACGGCCGAGCTCGCCATTCCCACGGCGAACAGCTGCGCCTCGCCGCCCGAGAGCCCGCGCTCGAGCAGCATGACCCCCTCGCGGCCGGCCGCTGCCAGGATCGCCGGGATGCCCAGGAGGAAGGCGAAGCGCGCCGCCTCCTCGCGCCTGAGCCCGAGCACCATCCCGACGACGATCGTCGCCCCCGACCGCGAGACGCCCGGCACCAGCGCCGAGGCCTGCGCCACGCCGATCCCCAGCGCCTCGGCGGCGGTCAGGGTGCCGTGCGCGCGCGTCCGGCGGCCGAGCGCCTCGACCGCGAAGAAGGAGACCGCGACGACCCCGAGCGTCACCGCCGCGACCACCGGCGTTCGCAGGCGGTCCTCAATAACGTCACCGAACAGGAGCCCCGCGAGAACCGCGGGGATGGTCCCCACGACGATGAGCCGGGCGAGGCGCGCCGGGGGGGACGGGTGGCGGTCGAACAGCCCTGGCAGCGCCCGGGCCATCCCGACGAGGTCGCGCCAGAAGTAGACCACCACCGCGAGCAGCGTGCCGACGTGGCAGGCGACGTCGAAGGCCAGGCCCATCCGCCCGGCGTCCCACCCGAAGAACGCGCGCGCGAGGATCAGGTGCGCGGAGCTCGACACCGGGAGGAACTCGGTCAGCCCCTGCACCACCCCGAGCAGCGCCGCCAGGACGCTCCCCACGGCGGCCGGCTACGAGGCGCGGGCGCCGCGGCCCGCCTTGCGCTGCCGCGCGGTGGTGGCGGCCTTCGCCGCCGCTGGGGCCGACGCCGCGATGCGGGCGCCGCCCTTCCCGTGCGGCCAGAAGGTGACGATCGCCGCCGCGATGTAGATGCTCGAGTAGGTGCCGACGATCATGCCGACGACCATCGTGAAGGCGAACCCCTTCAGCACCTCGCCGCCGAAGAAGTACAAGAAGACGCACGCGAACAGCGCCGTGCCGCCCGTGATGATCGTCCTGTTCAAGGTCTGGTTGATCGAGCTGTTCACCAGATGCGTGATGTCGTCGCGGCGCGTCCCGCGCAGGTTCTCGCGCACCCGGTCGAAGATGACGATCGTGTCGTTGGTCGAGTAGCCGGTGATCGTCAGCAGCGCGGCGATGACGTTGAGCGAGATGTCGAACCCGAAGAACACGAGGAACGCCAGCGTCACCAGCAGGTCGTGCAGCGTCGCGATGGTCGCCGCCGTGGCGAAGCTGAGCTGGAAGCGGAACCAGATGTAGAGCAGGATGAAGAAGAGCGACAGGCTGAAGGCCAGCAGGCCCTTCCGGGTGAGGTCGCGGCCGACGATCGGCCCCACCACCTCGGTGCTCGACACCTGGAAGCCGCCGACGTTCGCGGCCCGCAGCGCCTCCTCGATCTGCTGGGCCGGCCGGCTCAGCTCGGCTCCCTCCTCCCGCCCCACGTGCGGCACGCGGATCATGATGCGGCGCTCCGACGCGGCGCCGTAGCTCTGGACGACCAGGTCCTGGCCCCCGCCGAACCGCCCGCCGACCGCCTCGCGCACGTCGTCGATGCTCGGCACCGTGTCGAACTGCACGATGACGATGGTCCCGCCCGAGAACTCCACGCCGAGCGGCAGGCCGCGCAGGAAGAGCGCCGCGACCCCGGCGAGGATCAGGACGGTCGAGAGGATGATCGCGGGCCAGCGATACCTGACGAAGTTGTAATTGGGATCGTGGAAGATCTGCATGACTAGATGCTCAACGACTCAACCTGCCGCTTGCTCAGGATCGCTTCGAACAGCGTCTTCGAGACGAAGGTCGAGGTGAAGAGGTTCGAGACGAGCCCGAAGAAGAGCGTTGTCGCGTACCCGCGGATCGGCCCGGTGCCGAACTGGAACAGGAACGCCGCGCCGATCAGGGCCGAGAGGTGCGTGTCGACCAGCGTGAGGAAGACCCTGCTGAAGCCGGCGTTGATCGAGGCCCGCACCCCGCGCTGGGCCGCCAGCTCCTCCTTGATGCGCTCGAAGATGAGCACGTTCGAGTCGACCCCCATCGTCATCGTCAGGATGAAACCCGCGATGCCGGGCAAGGTCATCGTCGCGCCCACGTAGGACATCGCGCCGAGCAGGATGATCAGGTTGAACAGCAGCGCGACGAGGGCGTTGATCCCCGACAGCCGGTAGTAGAACAGCATGAACAGCGCGACGACCACGAGGCTCAGCGACGAGGCCACGATGCCAGCCTTGATCGAGTCGGCGCCGAGCGACGGCCCGATCGTCCGCTCCTCGAGGTAGGTCAGCGACGCCGGCAGGGCGCCCGACCGGAGGACGAGCGAGAGGTCCTGGGCCTCCTGCTGCGTGAAGCCGCCGGTGATCCGCCCCTCGTCGGTGATCCGCTCGTCGATCCGCGGCGCCGAGCGCACCTGGTTGTCGAGGACGATCGCGAGCTGGCGCCCGACGTTCTCGCCGGTGGCCCGTCCGAACTTGCGCGCCCCCTCGGGATTCAGCGAAAAGCTCACGGCCGGCTGGTTGTACTCGTCGAGCGTCGGCTTGGCGTTCCTGAGGTCGCGCCCGGTGACGATCGGCGCCTTCTCGAGCAGGTAGTAGACCGTCTCGGCGCGGCCGTCGGTCCCGGCCTGCACGCCCGGCAGCACCTCGGCGTGCGGCGGCACCTGCCCGCCGGTCGCGGCCAGCAGCCCCTCCTTGGTCGAGGCCGGTCCCTGGATGACGAGCTTCAGCTCGAGCATCGCGGTCGAGCGGATGATCTCCTTCGCCCGGGCGACGTCGCTGATGCCGGGCAGCTGCACCAGCAGCTGCTCGCCCTCCGTCCCGCCGTGGCGCGCCACGACCGGCTCGGCCACGCCCAGGTCGTTGACCCGGCGCTCGATCGTGTCCATCGCCTGCCGGACCGACTCGTCGCGCAGCTGGTTCTGGCGGGCCGGCCGCATGCGAAACACGTAGCCGCCGCCGACGCCGCTCTCGCGGTCCCAGCCGGTGGCCAGCGCCGTGGCCGCCTGGCGCAGGACCGCGTCCTGCCCCGGCTGCAGCCCGTTCACGCGGAACTCGGTCGGCGAGGTCGCCTCGACGGTCGCGGAGGTCAGCCCCGACTTCTCGAGCTCGTTCCGGAGGCTCTCGGCGGTCGTCTCGGTGTCGAGCCGCAGCGCGTCGTCGGTGTTCACCTGGAGGACCAGGTGGACGCCGCCCTTGAGGTCGAGGCCCAGCCGGATCTTCTGCTCCGGCGGGATGATCGCCCAGAGGCAGGCCCCGACGATCACGACGATGAGAAGGATGCGCCAGCGAAGGTTGTTCATGCTTGGGAGTCGTCGGCCACGACCGGGTCCTGTCCCTGATACCCGGCGATCGCGGCCCTGGAAAACTCGATCTGCACCTTGTCGGCCACCTGCACCTTCACCGTGCGGTCGCCCAGGCGCGTGATCGTGCCGTGGATGCCCGCCGTGGTGATGACGCGGTCACCGACCTTGAGCGCTTCCTGGAAGGTCTGCACCTTCTTCTGCCGGCGCTTCATCGGCAGAAGGATGATGAAGTAGAAGATGGCGAGGACCAGGAGGAACGGGACGAACTGGACCCAGGGACTGACCCCGGAGTCGGCCGGGGCGGCCATCGCCACGAGCGTGCAGGCGTGCAAAACCATAGGTGTCATGAGTCCGCAACGCGGGGGGAGTAGACCTGCCGGACGTCCTGTCGCAGACGATCGAACGAGCCAAACACTAAAGCCTCTCTGATCCGGCGCATCGTGTCAAGGTAAAACCATAGGTTGTGCAACGTGTTAAGGGTGGAGGCCCCGATCTCGCCGGCCAGGTGGAGGTGGCGCAGGTACGCCCGCGAGAAGTGCCGGCAGGCGTAGCAGCCGCACCCCTCCTCGATGGGCGCCGGGTCGTCGGCGAAGGCGGCGTTCTTGATATTGAGGCGGCCGCTCGAGGTGAAGAGCTGGCCGTTTCGGGCGTTGCGCGTCGGCAGCACGCAGTCGAACAGGTCGATGCCCCGGGCCACCCCCTCCACCAGGTCGAGGGGCGTGCCGGTGCCCATGAGGTAGCGCGGGCGGTCAGCGGGCAGCAGCGGCGCCGTGCAGGCCACCACGTCGTACATCTGCCCGGCCGGCTCGCCGACGCTGAGGCCGCCGATCGCGTACGCCTCGAACCCGACCGCGACGGTCGCCTCGGCGCTGACTCGCCGGAGATCGGGGAAGACGCCTCCCTGCACGATGCCGAACTGGGCCTGGCCCGGGTTGGTCATCTCCCCGGCGGCGCCGGACGACAGCTCGAGGAAGCGCGCGCGGGCGCGGGCGGCCCAGCGGGCGGTGCGCTCCATCGAGGCGGCCGCGTGGTCGCGCTCGGCCGGGAACGCCAGGCACTCGTCGAGCACCATGGCAATGTCGGAGCCCAGGCGCGCCTGGATGTCGGCGGCGCCTTCGGGAGTCAGTTGGTGGGGGCTGCCGTCGAGGTGCGATCGGAAGCGGACGCCCTCTTCGTCGATCGTGCGGCGGTCGCCGAGCGAGAACGCCTGGAACCCGCCGCTGTCGGTGAGGACCGCACGGTCCCAGCCGCTGAAGGCGTGCAGCCCGCCGAGCCGCGCGATGCGCGCGTCCCCGGGACGCAGGCTCAGGTGGTACGTATTGGCGAGCAGGATCTCGGCGCCCATCTCGTGGAGGTCGCGCGGAAGCACGCCCTTGACGGCCCCCTGGGTGCCGACCGGCATGAAGGCAGGCGTCTGCACCGGCCCGTGCGCGGTGACCATCTCACCGCGACGGGCCTCCCCGCAGGTGTGCGTCAGGCGGAAGGTGAAGACCGGGGCCATTGAGCGTATAGTACTCGGGCTGCGGCCCGATTCCCCAGAGGCACCCCTCCTGTGAAGAAGCTTCGCATCGGTGTGATCTACGGCGGCCGCTCGAGCGAGCACGAGGTGTCGCTCGCCTCGGCGGCGTCCGTCATCGCAAACCTCGATCGCTCGCGCTACGACCCGGTGCCGATCCGGATCGACCGCGACGGCCGCTGGACGATTGCCGACCGGCCGCCCACGACGATTGCCGCCTCGGCCGTGATCGCCAAGGCGCGGCAGGAGCCGCCGCGCAGCACGCGCACGGGCCGCGAGGCCTACCTCGTCCCGCATCCCGGCGAGGAGACGGTGCTGACGATCGAGCGGAACGCGGGCGAGGCGACCAACGGCCGGGAAAACGCGTACGTCGCCGGCCTCGGCCTCGACGTGGTCTTCCCGGTGCTGCACGGCCCCTACGGTGAGGATGGAACGGTCCAGGGGCTGCTCGAGCTGGCGAACGTGCCGTACGTCGGGTCGGGAGTCCTGGCCTCCGCCGTCGGCATGGACAAGGCGATGATGAAGGTGTGCTTCGCGGCCCGCGGCCTGCCGATCGTGAAACACCTGGTCGCCTGGCGCGACGAGTGGGCGCGCGAGCCGGACGCGATCGCCTCGCGTGTCGGGGCGGAGCTCCGCCCGCCGGTCTTCGTGAAGCCGGCCAACCTCGGGTCGAGCGTGGGGATCTCCAAGGCCGGCGACCGCGCGGCGCTCGGCCGGGCGATCGAGCTGGCGGCCCAGTACGACCGGAAGATCGTGATCGAGGAGGCGGTGCCGGCGGCGCGCGAGATCGAGTGCTCGGTGGTGGGCAACGCGCGGCCGGAGGCGTCGGTCCCCGGGGAGATCCTGCCCTCGCGCGAGTTCTACGACTACGAGGCGAAGTACCTCGAAGACTCGCCGACGCTGGTGCCTGCACCGCTCGACGAGGCGGAGACCGCCAGGGTCCGCCAGCTGGCGGTCGAGGCGTTCCTCGCGGTCGAAGCGTCCGGGTACGCGCGGGTGGACCTGCTGGCATCGCGCGAGACCGGCGACATCTTCGTCAACGAGATCAACACCATCCCCGGCTTCACCACCATCAGCATGTTCCCGAAGCTCTGGGAGGCGACGGGGCTGCCGTACCCCGCCCTGCTGGACCGTCTCGTCGAGCTGGCGTTCGAGCGGCACGCGGCGAAGCAGGCGCTGCGCACGGGCCGGCCGTGAAGCGGCGCGCGGCCGCCGCGCTCGTCGTCGTCGTGGCGGCGCTGGGGGCCGGTCCGGCCAGGGCAGCCGAACCCTCGTATTTCCCGCTGTTGGGCCGGGCGTACGACGCGGTGCTCGACGCGCGGTTCGACGAGGTGGAGCCGGCGCTCGTCGAGGCGTGCGGGCCCGCGCCGGAGGTCGCGTGCGACCTGGTCCGGGCGGTCGCCGTGTGGTGGCGCATCCAGCTCGACCCGCTCGATCGCTCCCGCGACGCCGAGTTCCAGCGCCGGGTGGACGCGGTGATCGAGGCCGCTGAACAGTGGTCGCGGCGCGAGCCGAAGAGCGCGGAGGCGTACTTCTTCCTGGGGGCGGCGTGCGGGGCCCGCGTGCAGTGGCGAGTGCTCCGCGGGGAGCGGTTGGCCGCGGCCCGCGACGGCAAGCGGATCAAGGAGAGCCTCGAGCGGGCGCTCGCGCTCGACCCCACGCTCGAGGACGCGTACTTCGGGATCGGCATGTACCGCTACTACGCCGATCTCGTCCCGACGGTCCTCAAGTTCTTCCGGTGGCTGCTGTTCCTGCCGGGCGGCGATCGCGAGCGGGGACTGGCGGAGATGCAGCAGGCCCGCGAGCAGGGCACGCTGCTCCGCGGCGAAACCGACTTCCAGCTGCACCTCGTCTACATCTGGTACGAGGACCGGGTGGACGAGGCGCTTGCGCTGCTCGCCGACCTGAGGCGGCGCTACCCCCACAACCCGCTCTTCCTGCAGGCCGCCGCGGAGATTCACGACGTCTACCGGCACGACGCCCCCGCCAGCCTCGACGCCTGGCGGAGGCTGCTCAACCTGGCGCGGGCGCGGCGCGTCTCGCTGCCGGAGGAGAGCGAGGCGCGTGCGCGGGTCGGCATGGCGGAGGCGCTCGACGACCTGTACCAGACCGACTACGCACTCGAGCAGCTGCGCATCGTGACCGAATCCTCGCCTGCTTCGCCGTACGGGCTCGCGGCGCGGGCCTGGCTGCTGCTCGGCGAGGCACACGACCGGCTGGGCGGGCGGGAGGCCGCGGTGGCGGCGTACCGGGCGGCGATGGCCGCGGCGCCGCGCGACGATCCCGACCGCGTGAAGTCGCGCGCCAGCGAGGCGCTGCGGCGGAGGCCCGACCCGCGCGCGGCCGAGGCCTATCGCCGCTCCCTCGAGGGGTGGCGCCACCTGCAGCGCGGCGAACTGGATCCCGCCGCCGAGGCGCTCTCGCGCGCCGCCGCCCTGAACCCCGCCGACCCGGTGCTGCGCTACCGGCTGGGGCGGCTGCACCTCGCGCTGCACCAGCGCGACGAGGCGCTCGCGCAGTTCGAGCGCGCGATCGCCGCTCGCCCGGCGGCGCCCCCCGCGCTGCTCGCCGCGGCGCTGCTCGAGGCCGCGCGGCTGCTCGAGTCGCGCGGCGACGGCGAGCGCGCCCTCTCCCTATACAAGCGCGCCGCCGCGCTGCGCGGAGCCGAGCCCGACACGCGGCGCGCCGCCGCGCGAGCCGTGTCGCGGTTGCAGTGAGGCGGGATTCGGGATTCAGGATTCAGGGATCGGGATTCGGAAACGTCGCAGCCCGCCGAACGCGATCAGCACCGCGAAACACGATCGCGATCCCCGCGATCGCCCGCCGCCGCGCGCCTCTCGTGCGCGATCGCCTCCCCGGATCGCAACTTTTTTTGACAACGGCACTCACTTTGTGCTTGACACGTTTCTTTTCTCAACCATAATCTACATCTCGTATGAGCGAGGATGGCTTAGGCCACGCCTTGTGATGAGCCTTCGCCGGGCCCAAGGCTGGGTTTTGAGGGGTCCGGGCGGAAATAGGGCGAAGTCGCCGACCGAATTGCCTCGCCCACCCTGGAACGCGGGCGAGCCACGGAGCGCTTGAGCAAGGGCGGCACGAACGCCGCCTGAATCGCTCGCGCAATTCCACGGATGAAGGGGGGGATCAGGTAATGGCGAAGAAGACCGCGAAGAAGGCTGCGACCAAGAAGGCCGGCAAGAAGCGGTAAGCCTCGGCTTCCGCGAGAAGAGGGGGCGGGTGTCGCCCCCTTTTTTATTGTACGCGCGTCGCGGAAGCCGCCGGCGGCGTCGCGGGCTATTCGAACGTCTGCCCATCCCACACGCGCACGCGCACGATCTCGTCCCACGGCTGCAGGCGGTCCACCACCTCCATCCCGGCAACGACGCGGGCGAACACGGTGTAGCGCCCCTCGAGGTGCGGCTGCGGCGAGTGCGTGATGAAGTATTGGCTGCCCCCGGTGTCGGGGCCGTCGAGCGCCATGCCCACCGTCCCCCGCCCGTACGCCCGCTCGTTCAGCTCGTCGCGGATCGTGTAGCCCGGGCCGCCCTCGCCGTCCCCGCGCGGGTCGCCGTCCTGCACGACGAAGTCCGGCACCACCCGGTGGAAGAGCAACCCGTTGAAGTACCCGCGCCTGGCGAGCGCGGCGAAGTTCGCGCACGTCATCGGCGCGTCCACCACGAGCAGCTCCAGCTGCACCACGCCCCGCGCCGTCTCGAGGTAGACCTGCGGCGAGACGCTCGGCGACACCAGCTCGGGCGCCTCGTACCACGAGTCGGGCCGGCCCGTCGGCACCGGGCGGGCGGGCACCGCCGCCGCGGCGGGATCGAGCGACCGCAGCAGCGCGGCGGCCTTCAGCCTCACCGGCCACTCGCGGTCGGCGAGCGCCTCCTCGAGGACGGCCCGCGCGCGCTCGCCGTACTTCGCGAGCGCCTCCAGCGCGGCGGTGCGCGCGATGTACGTGTCGTCGCCGGCCCACGATCGGTACGCTTCCGCCAGGCGGCCGTCGCCCGACGCCGGCTTGAGCTCACCGAGCGCGGCGGCCGCCGTCATCCGGACCACCACGTCCTGGTGGCCGAGCGCCTCGGTCACCCGCGCCTCGATGCCCGGCGCCCGCAGCTGGACGAGCGCACGGAGCACGGCGGGGGCGACGCGCGCGTCGGGGTCGGCCAGCATCGCCGTCAGGCGGGGGACGGCACGGTCGGCAGCCAGCGTGCCGAGCACAGTCGCCGTCGCCGCCCGCACGCTCCAGTGGCGGTCGGCGTCGAGCCCGGAGAGCACGATGGTGAAGCTCTCCTCGTCGATCTCGCGAAGCGCGCGGAGCGCGGCGGCCCGCACGGCGGGCGAGGGGTGGCCGGTCAGGTCCTGCACGCGCTCCTGCGCCTCGCGGGCGCGCGCGGCCCCGGCGGCGGCAATCGCCTCGACGAGCGCCACCGGGTCGAGGTCGCGCGTCGACAGCAGGCGCGCGAGCGTCTCGCGCGCCGAAGGATCGCCTACCTGCCCCAGCGCGCGGATGGCCGACACCGCGGCGCGCGGGTCGTCGCGCCAGAGATCGGCCATCGCCGTCAGCGCGGGAGACGCGGCCGGGTCCTTCAGGCTGCCCAGCCCGCGCGCCGCGAACGATCGGCCGAAGCTGCCGCCGGCGCGCGCAAAGGCGAGCAGCGCCGGCAGCGCGCGCCGATCGCCGGTGCGCTGAAACGCGAAGGCGACCGGCCACCAGCCGACGCGCGGCTTGCCGCCTGGATCGAGCACCGCGGCGGCGAGCGGCTCGTACGCCTTCAGGCAGCCGAGCGCCACCACACCGAGCCGGAACGCGTCGGCCGCCGGCTCTTGCCCCTCGGGGGGAGCGTCCGGCTCGAGCGCCGCCACGTTGGATGACTCGAGCTGGCGGGCGACCATGCGCCCGATGTCCACCGCCGCGTCGGCCTGGCCGAGCAGGCTCAGCGCCTCGGCCGCGCGGCCCTGCACCCGCGGATCGGGGTCGTCGAGCGCGCGGCGGAGGGGCGTTGCGCCGCCCGCGTCCCCGAGCACGCCGAGCGCGAACGCTGCTGCCTGCCGCACCGCCGGGTCGGGATCGGATTCGAGGGTGGCCGAAAGCACCGGCACGCCCTCGGGCAGCCCCACCCGCCCGATGGCGAGCGCGGCGCTGCGCCGCACGCGCGCAAGGTCGTCCCGGACGAGCGCGAGCAGGTCGGGCGAGGGCGGCGGGGGCGGCAGGGTACGCCCTCGCCTCGGGGCGATGGCCGGCGCCGGCGCCGGATCGCGGAGCGCCCGCTGATCCTCGAGCCGCAGGATCCACGAGAGCTTCTGTTCCATCGCGATCACGGGAGCGGGCGGAGGCGCGGCGGTCGCGCACCCCGCGAGCAGCGCGGGAAGGACGACGACGAGACGCGCGGCGAGCGCCGGGCGAAGGCACGCGGGTGTGCGGAGATGGCAGGTCATCGCGTGCTCGGATCTTATCACCCGGCTTCGGCACGCCGGGCAGGCCCCGGCTCACCGGCTCGCCGCCGGCGGGCTGGCCCCCGATGTATACTGCCTCGTCTTGGATTTCCGCTCTATCGCCTTCGAGGGGCCGCCCGGCGTCGGCAAGACCGCGCTCGCCGAGCGGGTCGCCGCGCGCCTCGACGCGACCACCGTGCTGGAGGAGACCGAGAACCCGTTCCTCGCCGACTTCTATGGGGACCGGCCGGGCGCGGGGCTGCAGGCCCAACTTTTCTTCCTGCTGGGCCGCCACCGCCAGCAGGTCGCGCTGCGCCAGGCCGACCTGTTCAGCCAGATCACCGTCTGCGACTACCTCTTCGAGAAGGACCGCATTTACGCGTTCCTCAACCTCGACGACAACGAGCTGTTCATCTACCAGCGGCTGTACGACCTGCTCGCCCGCGACGTCGCGCCGCCCGACCTGGTCGTCTACCTGCAGGCGCCGACCGACTTGCTCCTGAAGCGGCTGCGCGCGCGGGACGAGCAGCAGCCGTATCGCCTCAACCCGGAGTACATCAAGAAGCTGATCGAGGCCTACCAGCACTTCTTCTTTCACTACTCCGCCACGCCGCTGCTGGTCGTCGAGACCTCGCAGCTCGACCTCGGCGGCAGCGACGAGGCGCTCGACGACCTCCTGCGCCAGATCCGGGGCATGGGGCGCGGCACGCGGTACTACGTGCCGCGAACGCGGGACTGAGCTGACTGAAGCGCCGGGGCGCGTGAGTTGATATGGCCTGGTTCAAGAAGACGCGGAAGCCGATCGATCCTGCCGTGAAGGCCAGCCGGGTACCCGAGGGCCTGTACGTGAAGTGCCCCGGCTGCTCGGAGCTGCTCTACAACAAGGACCTCGCGGCCAACCTCTCGGTCTGCGGGAAGTGCGGCCACCACTTCCGGATGACCGCGGCGGAACGTCTGGCGATGCTCTTCGACGGCCCCTGGACCGAGCACGACGCCGGCCTCGTCTCCACCGACCCGCTCGGCTTCAAGGACACCAAGTCGTACCAGGATCGCCTGCGGGCCGCCGCCGCCGCGACGGGGGTGAAAGAGGCGGTGGTGACCGCCACCGGCCAGCTCGACGGACGGCCCGCCGTCATCGCCGCCATGGAGTACGGCTTCATCGGCGGCAGCATGGGCGTGGTGGTCGGCGAGAAGATCGCCAGGGCCATCGAGCGGGCGATCGAGGGCCGCGCGGCGTTCATCGCCGTCTCGTGCTCGGGCGGCGCGCGGATGATGGAGGGGGCGCTCTCGCTGATGCAGATGGCCAAGACGTCGGCGGCCCTCGCGCGCCTCGACCGGGCCGGCCTCCCCTTCCTCTCGATCCTCACCGACCCCACGACCGGCGGTGTGACGGCGAGCTTCGCGATGCTCGGTGACCTGAACATCGCCGAGCCCAAGGCCCTCATCGGCTTCGCCGGCCCCCGCGTCATCGAGCAGACCATCCGTCAGAAGCTGCCGGAGGGCTTCCAGCGCAGCGAGTTCCTGCTCGAGCACGGCATGGTGGACCTGATTGCCGACCGCCGCGAGCTGAAGGCCGTGATCGCGCGCGCCCTCCGGTTCATGCTGGCATGACCTCCCCCTCGGATCCGGTGGCCGCGCTGCTCGCGCTCGAGAAGCTCGGCATCAAGTTCGGCCTCGACAACATCCGCGCCATCTGCGACGCCCTCGATCACCCGCAGGACGCGTGGAGTTCTGTGCTGGTGGCGGGCACCAACGGCAAGGGCTCGGTGGCGGCCATGGTCGAGGCCGGCCTCCGCGCCTCGGGCAGGCGCACCGGCCTGTACACCTCGCCGCACCTGATCCGCCTCGAGGAGCGGTTCGCCATCGACGGACGGCCCGTCGACCCGGATCGGATGCGGTCTGCCGCCAGCCGCGTGCTGCGCGCCATCGCGTCGGCCCGGGCCCGCGGCGCGCTGCTGACCGACCCAACCTTCTTCGAGGCGACGACGGCGGTCGCCTTCGACCTGTTCCGCGAGGCCGGCGTGGAGGTCGCGGTGCTGGAGGTGGGACTCGGCGGACGCTTCGACGCGACCAACCTCGTGGTCCCCGCGGCCGGGGCGATCACGACGATCGACCTCGACCACCAGCAGCTGCTTGGGCACACCCTGGCGGCCATCGCCGCCGAGAAGGCGGGAATCGTGAAGCCGGGGATGCGCCTCGTGGTCGGCGAGCGGAAGCCCGAGGCCGTCGACGTGATTGCCGCGGCGTGCGCGAGCCAAGGCGCCACGATGATCCCCGCCTGGGACGGCGTCGCCGCGGCGGTCGCCACCCGAGCGGGCGGCCTCGCGTCAATGGACGCAGGCGTCAGCCTTTCGCTGCGGACACCCAGGCACGATTACGGCGAAGTCAGCCTGTCTCTGCGGGGACGCCACCAGGCGGACAACGCCGTGGTCGCGGTGCGGCTGCTCGAAGCGCTCGGGCCCGCGGGCCTGCACGTGCCTCCCGGCGCCGTCCAGGCGGCGCTCACCTCCACCCGGTGGCCGGGCCGCCTCGACCTGCGGCGGCTCGACGGGGGCCGCTCCGTCCTCCTCGACGCGGCGCACAACCCGGCTGGCGCCGGCGTCCTGGCGTCTTACTTGAGTGAGGTCGCACCGTCGGGCCTGCCGCTGGTCTTCGCGATCATGAAGGACAAGGATGCGCCGGGCACGCTGGCGCCGCTGCTCCCCTACGCGCGTCCGCTCATCGTGACGCGCCCCTCGACCCCGAGGGCGTTGGCGCCCGAGGAGGTCGCCCGAATCGCGGAGCGCCTCGGGTACCGCGTGCCGGTCGAAGTGGAGCCGGAGGTTGGCGCGGCCCTCGACGCCGCCTGGCGGCGGGCGGGGTCGATCGGCGCGTGCGGTTCGATCTTCCTCGTGGGGGAGGCGCTCGAGCGGCTCGGCCTCCCGGCCTGGTGACGGGGCGGCGAGGCCCGGACGAGGCGAACTCCTGTGGTATTCTGGCCGCGTTCTCACACGGATCCTGACCGCTAACTACGTGTCCCGCATAGTCTTGCCCCTCCTCGTCGCACGCCCCCGGCGCGCCGCGCTCGCCCTGGCGCTCGCGTCGGTTCTCGTGTGGCCGGCGGGAGCGGCCGCGCAGGCGCCCCGGCCCGGCGCAACATCGTCGCGGGAGACCGGCTTCGACACCTCCAAGCAGTGGCGCATCGAGCAGCCGGCAAAGAACCACCTCCGGCTGATCGGCGAGGTCGAGGCCCGGCGGGGGGACGCCACCTTCACGGCCGACCTCATCGAGTCGTTCACCGACACCCACGAGGTCGTGGCGACGGGCAGCCCGGGGCGGCCGGTGGTCTTCACGCAGGGCGGCCAGTGGATCGCGGCCGAGCGGGTGGAGTTCAACACCGAGACGCAGCTCGGCACCTTCTACGAGGCGTACGGGTCGTTCACCGTCGCCTCCGAGCCGAAGCGGTCGATGCACGGCGGCCAGGAGCCCGACGTCCTCTTCAACGGCAGGAAGATCGAGAAGGTCGGCCCGAAGAAGTACCGCATCACCGACGGCGCGTTCACGACCTGCCTGCAGCCGACCCCGCGGTGGAACGTGAGCGCGGGAACGCTGGTGTTGAACCTCGACCGCTACGCCTTTCTCCGCGGGGCGGTGCTTCGGGCGAAGGGGCTGCCGGTGCTCTACCTGCCGTTCCTGTACTACCCGATCAACGACGAGGACCGGGCCACGGGGTTCCTGATGCCCTCGTACGGCACCTCCACGTACCGGGGGTTCACCCTCAGCAACGCGTTCTTCTGGGCGATCGGCCGCAGCCACGACGCAACCTTCCTGCACGACTGGTACGCCAAGCGGGGGCAGGGGCTGGGCACCGAGTACCGGTACGTGGGGCCGGGCGGGGCCGGCGGCGACCTCCGCTTCTACACGCTGCGCGAGCGCGAATCCACGATCACCTCGGGCGGGGTGGAGTCGCTGCTGCCGAAGCGGACGAGCTACGAGGTCAACGGGAACATCAACCAGCCGCTTGGTGGCTCGTGGACCGCGCGCGGCAACGTCGACTACTTCTCCGACATCGAGGTCCAGCAGACCTACCACACGAACATCTACGACGCCTCGCGCAGCCAGCGCTCGGTGAACGCGGGGCTGAGCGGCACGCTCGCGCAGCTGACGGTGAACGCCAACTACCGCCGCAGCGAGTATTTCTCGGGGCGCAGCAACACGACGGTGGTCGGCGGCGCCCCCCAGATCCAGATCACGCGCGGCGAGCAGCCGCTCTTCGGCCTGCCGCTGTACTTCGGCGTCACGGGGGAGTACGCCAAGCTTCAGCGCGAGTACCACCGCACGAGCGGCGTCACCGACAGCAACCTGAGCCGCCTGGACGTCACGCCGACCCTGCGGTTCCCCTTTACCAAGCTTCGGTGGCTGACCGTCAACACCTCGCTCGCCTTCCGCGAGACCTGGTGGTCGCGAAGCCGCGTCGCCGACACCAACGACTTCGTGGACGACGGGATCTCGCGGCGCTACGCGCAACTCTCGGCGCGCCTGGTCGGGCCGGTGCTGAACCGGGTGTTCGACACGCCCGGCTTCGGCTACGCCGAGCGCCTCAAGCACACGGTCGAGCCCTACGTCGACATCCGCCGCGTGACCCGGGTCGACAACTTCGACGAGATCATCCAGAACGACGGGACCGACTCGGTGGTGGGGGGCACCACGAGCATCACCTACGGGGTGAACAACCGCCTGCTGGCGAAGCGTCGCGGCGGCGAGGGCCCCTCGTCGCCCCGCGAGTTCGTCACGGTGGGTCTCTCGCAGACCTACTACTCCGACTCCCGGGCGAGCCAGTTCGACCGCAGCTACTCGACCAGCTACTCGGGGCTGCCGCCGAGCAAGCGTTCGCCGGTCTCGCTCACGGCCCGCGTCACCCCCACCCGCGAGGTGAACGGGTCGCTCCGAATGGAGTACGACGACCGGGCGAAGAAGATCCGGAGCCTGTCGGCCTCCTGGCAGTACGCGGCGTCGGGCTGGCTGAACCTGGTCGGCGGCTACAGCCAGCGGCGCGTGATCGACTACGCCGAGTCGACGGTCACCGAGACCAAGTACCGCCTCGACAACTCCATCAACCTGTCCACGACGTTGCGCAGCCCGGCGAACCGGGTCGGCGGCAGCTACACCTTCAACTACGACATCGACCGCTCGAATCTGCTGAGCAGCCGCGTCATCGGATACTACAATGCGCAGTGCTGCGGCTTCGCCGTGGAGTACCAGACGGTGACGTACGGCTCCTCGTCGCCAATCGGCAAGGACAACCGGTTCAATTTCTCCTTCACCCTGGCGGGGCTGGGCACCTTCTCCAACTTCTTCGGCGCCCTCGGCGGCGGCGGGGTGCGCTGAGCCGGCGGGAGGACGATGAAGGGACTGATCCTCAGCGGCGGGAAGGGCACGCGCCTCCGGCCGCTCACCTACACGAGCGCCAAGCAGCTGGTGCCCGTCGCCAACAAGCCCGTGCTCTTCTACGGCATCGAGGCGATGGCCGAGGCCGGCATCCGCGAGGTGGGGATCGTGGTCGGCGACACCGCGCCCGAGATCGAGGCCGCGGTCGCCGACGGGTCGCGCTGGGGGCTGCGGGTCACCTACATCCCGCAGGATGCGCCCCGCGGGCTGGCCCACGCCGTGCTCATCAGCGAGGGCTTCCTCGGCGGCGAGCCCTTCGTGATGTACCTCGGGGACAACCTGCTGAACAAGGGGATCGGTCCTTTCGTGCGGCAGTTCGAGGCCGAGCGCCCCGCGGCGCAGATCCTGCTCGCGCGCGTCTCCGATCCGCAGATGTTCGGTGTCGCCGAGCTCGAGGGCGGCAGGGTCGTGCGGCTGGTGGAGAAGCCGCGCGAGCCGAAGAGCGACTACGCGCTGGTCGGCGTGTACATGTTCGGCCCCGAGATCTTCACCTCGGTCCGGCGCATCCGCCCGAGCTGGCGCTCCGAGCTGGAGATCACCGACGCGATCCAGGACCTGATCGACCGCGGCCTCGAGGTGCGGCCCCACGTGGTGGACGGGTGGTGGAAGGACACGGGGAAGCTCGAAGACCTGCTCGAGGCGAACCGGTTGATCCTCGACACGCTGGAGCGCCGGATCGAGGGAGAGGTGGACGAGGCGTCGCGGATCGAGGGCAAGGTGGTCGTCGAGCCGGGCGCCGCGATCGAGCGGTCGGTGGTCCGCGGGCCCGTCGTCATCGGCTCGGGGGCCCGGATCGCGCAGGCCTACATCGGGCCGTTCACCTCGATCATGAACGACGTGCAGGTGCGCGACGCCGAGATCGAGCACAGCATCGTGCTCGAGGGATCCGAGATCTGCGGCCTGGCGAGCCGCATCGAGGACAGCCTGATCGGCAAGAACGTCCGGATCTACCGGATGCCGGTGAAACCGTCGGCCTACCGCTTCATGCTGGGCGACAACTCGGAGGTCGGCATCAAATGGTGAACGACATCACGAAGGAGCCCGCGCCCTACGTCCCGCCGGGCAAGCGGGCGCGCATCGACGGCGTCAAGACGAAGGCCCTCCGGATCATCCCGGACGACCGCGGCTGGCTGATGGAGATCCTGCGCGCCGACGAGGCCGACCTCTTCGAGCGCTTCGGGCAGGTCTACGTCTCGGCGACCTACCCCGGGGTGGTGAAGGCCTGGCACTACCACAAGCGCCAGACCGACAACTTCGCCTGCGTGCAGGGGATGGTGAAGCTGGTCCTGGTGGACACGCGGCCCGGCTCCCCCACCGAGGGGGTGGTCAACGAGTTCAGCATCGGCACGCTCAACCCGATGCTCGTGCAGGTGCCGCGGCTCGTCTTCCACGGCTGGAAGTGCACCGGCACCGAGCCCGCGCTCGTGGTCAACGCGCCCACCGAACCGTACCGATACGACGAGCCCGACGAGTACCGCCTCGAGCCGCACGGCACGCTCCCCTACGACTGGAGCCGGCGCGATGGTTGAGGTGCTGGTGACCGGCGGCGCGGGGTTCATCGGCAGCCAGTTCGTGCGCTCGGCCCTGGCGCACCCCGATTGGCGCGTGACGACCCTCGACAAGCTGACCTACGCCGGCCGGCTCGAGAACCTGCAGGAGGTGCTCGACCACCCGCGCCACCGCTTCGTCCGGGGCGACGTCTGCGACCCCGGGCTGGTCGGCCCCCTCGTCGGCAGCGCGGAGATCGTCGTGCACTTCGCGGCCGAGACCCATGTCGACCGTTCGATCCAGGCCGCCGGCGACTTCATCCGCACCGACGTGTACGGCACGTTCGTGCTGCTCGAGGCGGCGCGCACGGCGCCCCGGTTGCGGCGCTTCGTGCAGATCTCGACCGACGAGGTCTACGGCAGCGTGCCGGAGGGGGCGAGTCGCGAGACCGACGAACTGCGCCCGCGCAATCCGTACGCGGCGAGCAAGGCGGGCGCCGACCGCCTCGCCTACAGCTACTGGGCCACCTACCGCGTCCCGGTCGTCGTGACCCGCGCGTCGAACAACTACGGGCCGCGCCAGTTTCCCGAGAAGCTGATCCCCCTCTTCGTCACCAACGCGATGGACGGCCTCCCCGTGCCGCTCTACGGCGACGGCCTCAACGTGCGCGACTGGCTGCACGTCGAGGATCACTGCCGCGCCCTCGACCTGCTGATCGAGCGCGGCACGCCCGGGGAGGTCTACAACATCGGCGGCGGCAACCTCGTCCCGAACGTCGACCTCACGCGCCGCATCCTCGCGCTCCTCGGCCGGCCCGAGAGTCTCGTCCAGCCGGTGGCGGATCGCCCGGGCCACGACCGCCGGTACTGCCTCGACACCTCGAAGCTGCGGGGCCTCGGCTGGGAGCCGTCCGTCCCGTTCGAGGGCGGCCTGGAAGCCACCGTCGACTGGTATCGCACCAACGAGTGGTGGTGGAGGCCGATCAAGCAGGGTGACCCGGCCTTCCGCACGTATTACGAGCAGCAGTACGGCCGGCGATGAACGGCCCGATCCTCGTCACCGGTGCGGCGGGGTTCGCGGGCAGCCACCTTCTCGACCTGCTCGGCGCCGCGGACGTCCCCGTCGTCGCCTGGCGGCGCCCGGGTGAGGCGCTGCCGCCGCCGCCAACGGGCGGCGCGTGCCGGTGGATGGAGGTGGACGTCCTCGACCGCGACAACGTGGAACACGCGGTCCGGGAGGCCGCGCCGTCGGCGGTCTACCATCTGGCCGGCGCCGCCCACGTGGGCACGTCGTGGGACGATTCGGCCGCGACGCTTGCGGTCAACGTCCTGGGCACGTGGCACCTGCTCGCCTCCCTCGCGGCGTTGCCCGGGCGGCCGCGCACGCTCGTATCGGGATCGGCGCTGGTCTATGCTCGCCAGGACCGCGCGATCAGCGAGGACGACCCCGTCGGCCCGGCGAGCCCCTACGCGGTCAGCAAGCTTGCCCAGGAGCTGGCGGCGGCGCACGCCGTGCGCGAGCTGGGCCTCCCGGTCGTCATCACGCGCTCGTTCAATCACATCGGGCCCCGGCAGTCGCCCTCGTTCTCGTCGGCCAGCTTCGCGCGACAGATCGCGCTCGCCGAGGCGGGCAGGGGACCGCGGGAGCTCCTGGTGGGCAACCTCGACCCGCGCCGCGACCTCACCGACGTGCGGGACATCGTCGCCGCCTACCGGGCGCTGCTCGACGCGGGGGCGCCCGGCCGGGTCTACAACGTCTGCTCGGGGCACGCGGTGCGCGTGAGGGACGTGCTCGACGGACTCGCCGCGCTCGCGCGGGTGCCGATCGACGTCCGCGTGGACGAGGCGCTGCTCCGGCCTCACGACACTCCGCTGGTGCTCGGCAACCCCCGCCGGATCCGCGAAGAGATCGGGTGGGAGCCGCGGATCGGGCTGGCCGACACCCTCCGCGACCTGCTCGACTACTGGCGCGAGGCCATCCTCCGATGAGCGGTTTCTCCGAGAGCCGGCGGCAGGCCATCCACATGTCGATGGCCCTCTTCGCGCTGGCGCTGCGATACCTGGCCTGGTGGCAGGCCGCGATCTGTGCGGTTGCCGCCTTCCTGTTCAACCTGCTGGTGCTGCCGCGTCTCGGCGGCAGTTCCCTCTACCGGCCTTCCGACCAGGCTCGCGGGTACCCCCTGGGCATCCTCTTCTACCCGCTGTCGGTGCTGACGCTGATCCTTGCCTTCCCGCGGCGGCCCGACATCGTCGCGGCCTCGTGGGGAATCCTGGCCGTTGGCGACGGGCTCGCCACCATCGTCGGGCGCCGCGCGGGACAGCGGCGCTTGAGCTGGAATCCCGAGAAGACGGTCGCGGGCAGCCTCGCGCTCGCCCTTGGCGGCGGGGCGGCGGGAGTCGTCCTGACCGCCTGGACCCGCCCGGCCGTGTCGCCCGAGCCGCCGCTGGCGTTCGTGCTGCTGGCGCCGTTCCTGGCTGGGGCGGCCGCGGCCTTGGTGGAGTCGCTCCGCGTCCGGTTGGACGACAACATCTCGGTGCCGATTGCAGCGGCGATCGTCCTCGGGGCGCTGGGGTTGATGGACGCGGAATCGGCCGGCGCGGCGGCCGCCTGGCTGCCACGCGCGTTCCCCCTGGCACTGGCGGTCAACGTGCCGGTGGCGCTGCTTGGATGGCGCGCCGGCAGCGTCAGCCGCTCCGGGGCAATCGCCGGGGCGGTCATCGGAATCCTGGTACTGACCTTCGCGGGGCCGGCCGGATGGGCGCTGCTCTTCGTCTCGTTCCTCCTGGCAACCGCCTCGACGAGGCTCGGGTTGAAGCGCAAGGCCGTGCTCGGGATCGCCGAGGAGCGGGGCGGGCGCCGCGGGCCCGGCAACGCGATCGCCAACACCGGCCTGGCGGCCCTGGCGGCGGCGGTCGCGGCCCTGTCGCCCTACCGCGACGGTGCGCTGCTCGTGATGGTGGCCGCGCTGGCCGCCGGGGCCAGCGACACGGTGGCGAGCGAGGTCGGGAAGGCCTGGGGTCGTCGGACGTTCCTCTTCCCGTCGCTGCGTCCCGTCAAGCCCGGCACCTCGGGCGCCGTGTCGCTCGAGGGGACGGCGGCGGGGCTGGTCTCGGCGCTGGCCTTGTCGAGCCTTGCCACGGCGCTGGGGCTGATCACCGGCAACGCGTTGTGGTTCGCCGCAATCGGCGCCACCTTCGGGGCGTTCGTGGAGAGCGGCCTTGGCGCCACGCTCGAGCCCGGCGGAATCCTCGACAACGACATGCTGAACTTCATCAACACCGGTGCCGCCGGCGCGGCGGCGGTGGCGCTGTCATGGATCTCCAGGTAAGGCCCGTGCGGGCCCGCGCGACGACCTGGCTCGAGTTCGCCAGGCCCTTCACGCTCTTCGCCCCCGCGCTCGGGATGGCGTCGGGCGGCGTGGCGGCAATCGGTGCGCAGCCTCCCGAGCCCTGGGCCTGGCACCTGGTGGCCTACCCGCTGCTCGGCGCGGCCGCGGCGGCGGTGCTGAACGCGGCGTCGAACGGCCTGAATCAGATCTACGACCTCGAGATCGACCGGGTGAACAAGCCGCGGCGGCCGCTGCCCAGCGGCAGGATGTCGGTTGGCGAGGCGTGGGCGTTCACGATCGCGGCTTTCGCGATCTCCTGGCTGCTCGCCTGGACGATCGCGCCCGGGGGGCGCCGCCACACCTTCTGGATGTTCGTCGCGGCCAGCCTCATCACCGCGCTCTACTCGGTACCGCCGTTCCGCACCAAGCGGCTCGGCGTCTGGGCCAACGTCACGGTGGCGATTCCCCGCGGGGCGCTGCTGAAGGTCGCCGGCTGGTCGACGGTGAAGACGGCGTTCGGATGGGAGCCGTGGTTCATCGGGGCGATCTTCGGCCTGTTCCTGCTCGGGGCGACGACCACGAAGGATTTCGCTGACATGAAGGGCGACGCGCTCGGCGGGTGCCGCACACTGCCCCTCCAGTACGGCGTCCGTCGGGCGGCCTGGATGATCTCTCCCTCGTTCGTCGTCCCGTTCCTGATGATCAACGCGGGGGCGTGGGCGGGCGTCCTGACGGGAAACTTCTGGCTGCTGCAGCTGCTCGGCGCCTCGATGGCGGCCTACGGCCTCTACGTCTGCTTCCTGATGCTGCGGCGCCCAGAAGACCTGGCGGTCGAAGAGAACCACGTCTCCTGGGCGCACATGTACCGCATGATGTTCGTCGCGCAGGTCGGCTTCGCGCTGGCGTACCTGCTGTAGTCACCCGATCGCGAGCTTCATCCCCTCGGCCCCCGCGCCCACGTCCACCACGACCTCGCCGTCGCGAAGCAGCGCGTAGAACACCTCGCCGTCGTGCCACCTCTGGCTGATCGGCAGCTTGATGCGGTCGTCGATGACCCGCTTCAGGAACCGCGCCCCGAACGCCAGGCTGTGCCCTTCGTCGATGATGCGCTCGAGCGTTCCCGGGCCGAGCACGAGGCGGCGGCCCGACCGCTCGAGCGTCCGCGCCACGGCCGCGATGTAGTTCTCGGCGATCCGGGTGACCTCGACGCGCGAGAGCGGGGAGAAGAGCACGACCTCGTCGACCCGGTTGCGGAACTCGGGGGGGAAACGGCGCTCCAGTTCCCGCATCACCTCGCCGCGCACCTGGTCGACGCCCACCTCCCTCGAGAGAAACCCGAGCGGGTTGGTGAGCTTGCGGAAGTGCTCGGAGCCAAGGTTCGAGGTCATGATGACGATCGCGTCGCTCAGGTAGACGCGCTTGCCGCGGCCATCGGTGAGCCAGCCTTCGTCGAAGGCCTGCAGGAACAGCGTGAGCAGGTTCGGCGCGGCCTTCTCGACCTCGTCCAGCAGCACGACCGTGTAGGGGTTGTCGCGCAGCTGGTTGGTCAGGATGCCGCCGCGCTCTGAGCCGACGATCCCGCGCGGCATACCGATGAGCTTGTCCACCGCCACCATGCCGTCCTGGTACTCCGACATGTCCACGCGGATCATCTTCCGCTCGTCGCCGAACAGGAACTCGGCGACCGCCTTCGCCAGCTCGGTCTTGCCCACCCCGGTGGGGCCGAGGAACAGGAGGACGCCGTCGGGGCGGTCGAACCCGTCCTTGAGGGGCCCCTTGTTGAGCACCAGCCGGTTCGCGACCGCCCGAATGGCGTCCCGCTGCCCGATGAGACGCTCTGAGAGGCGCGACTCGATCTCCTTGAAGCGGTCGGTGACGTCGCGGAACACCATGTCCTCGGGGATGCCGGCCACGCCCGAGATGACCGACACCACGTCGGGCGCCTTGACCTCCCACTTGCGCGCGATCTCGGCCCGGACCGAAGCGGTGTCGAGCCACCCGATCACCTTGTCGGGCAGGTGCAGGTGGCGCATGTAGCGCGGCGACATCTCGATCGCGGTGTCGATGGCCTCGTCGAGAACCTTGACCGAGTAGTTGCGCTCCAGCCGCGGCCGCAGGTTGAACAGGATGCGCCGCGTCTCGTGCAGGTCGGGCTCCTTCACGTGAACGGTCCGGAAACGCCGTGCGAGCGCCTCGTCCTCCTGGATGTACTCCTTGTACTCGCTCAGCGTGGTCGCCCCGATCATCCGCACCTCGCCGCGCGCGAGGACCGACTTGAAGACGTTGGCGGCGTCCGAGGGCGCGCCGAGCGCCGAGCCCGCGCCGATCATGGTGTGGACCTCGTCCACGAAGAGGATCAGGTTGGGGTGCTCCTTGATCTCGCGGATCACGTTCTGGATCCGGTCCTCGAACATGCCGCGGAGCATCGTGCCGGCGACCATGCTGTTCATCTGCAGGTTGACGACCTGCACGTCGCGCAGCCGCACGGGGACCGACTCGGGCTCGAATTCAATCCGCCGCGCCAGCCCCTCGACGATGGCGGTCTTGCCGACGCCCGGCTCGCCGATGAGCATCACCGAGTTGGCCCGCTCGCGGTGACAGAGGATCTCCATCACCTGCTGCATCTCCTCGGTCCGTCCGTAGAGCGGCGGGATCTTGTCCTGCCGGGCGTAGTAGTTGAGGTTGGTGGCGAAGTGCTTCAGGAAGGGAGGCAGCTCGAACTTCTTGCGCAGCCGCTCCTCCCGCTGCTCGAGGTCCCGCATGCGGGTCGCAATCCGCGACACCAGCAGCTCGGGTTCCACGCCGTGGCGCCGGATGATCGAGACCGGCACCCCCTGGCTCTCCTCGAAGATCGCCGCGAACAGGTCGACCGCCTCGACTTGCTGGCGCCCGGCGCGGTTGGCGTGGTGGAACGCCAGCTTGAACAGCAGCTTGGTCGCCGGGGCGACTCGCGTGTCGGCGTCGCCGAACGCCGGGACCATCCGCAGGTGCTCCTCGAGCGCCTGCAGGATCTCGTGAGGATTCAGATCGAGGTCTCGCATCACCTGCGAGAACATGTCCCATTCGACCTGGGCGAATGCCAGGAAGATGTGCTCGTTGGTGATCAGCGAGTGCTCGCGGCGCCGCGATTCCTCAACAGCCCGGTCCACGACGCGCTGGGCTGACTCCGCCATCCGGTTCGCCGACAGTTCAAGGTCTTCCACCGTTCATAGCCTCCGCTGCGCTCGTTGCCGATGCACCTGGCAACAGCAAAACACACGCCAGCGGGAGGGCCCTTCAGGATGGGGGAGACTAAGTCTCGAGAACGGGGACCCGGGAGACGGAAACCGGAACGTGGCACGAGCGTTCCGCCTGTGAGCAGTACCGGCCGGAAACGGCCGCTGACGCAGGACGCCCCCCTCGCGGAGGCGTCCGCCTGCGGGCAATCGGCGCGGAGAAACGCGCAGAACCTGTCCGGCTACGCCGTGCCGAGAAGGGCGCGAATGCGCTGCTCGGTCGGCGGGTGCGTGCTGAACAGCGACAGCAGCCCCTTCGCCGAGAACGGCTTGACGATGAACATGTGCGCCGTCGCCGGGTTTGCGTCGAGCGGCACGCGGCGCGCCGCCGTCTCGATCTTGCGGAGCGCGTCAACCAGGCCGTATGGGTTGCCGGCAATCGCGGCGCCGCCCCGGTCGGCCGCGAACTCGCGGGAGCGCGAGATGGCCGCCTGGATCAGCATCGCGGCGATCGGGGCGAGGATGATCGTCGCCAGCAGCGCGATCGGGTTGCTCCCCCGGTCGTCGTCGCGGCCGGCCCCGCCGAAGAAGGCGGCGAACTGCGCCATCCGCGCCAGCATCATGATGGCGGCCGCAATGGTCGCGGCAATCGAGCCGATCAGGATGTCGCGATGCTTGACGTGCGCCAGCTCATGCGCAATCACCCCCTCGAGCTCACGCTCGTCGAGGATGCGGAGCAGGCCCTCGGTCGCGGCCACCGCGGCGTGCTGAGGGTTGCGGCCGGTGGCAAAGGCGTTGGGCGACAAGTCCGGGATGACGTATACCTTTGGCATCGGCAAGCCGCCCCGCTGCGCCAGGCGATCGACAACGCGGGCGAGCGGGTGCTCTGGACCGACCGGCTGCGCCTTGTACATCATCAGGACGATCTTGTCCGAGAACCAGTACGATGCGAAATTCATCACCACCGCGAAGCCAAAGGCGATGACGAGGCCGCTCTGGCCGCCCAGCAACTGACCGATCACGAGCAACAGGCCGCTGAGCAGGCCGAGCAGCAGAGCGGTCTTGATGCCGTTGTTCATGCGCGCACTTCCTCCGTTGTCACCTTGAGGCAAACCCGGATCCGATCTTAACGTCCCGGTCGGCGGGCGGCAACCGATTACGGCCGGCCCGCGCCGGGTCGGCGGGCTTCCGTCTCCTTGTCACCGGGTTCATAATGAGGGCGATTATGCGCCGCTTCCTGACGCTCGGTTTCACCCTGCTCTTCACGGCCTTGCCGGTTTCGTGGTCCGCGGCCCAGCAGCCTCCGGCCCCCCGTCCCTTCCCCCGGCCGCCGCAGCAGCAGGCCCCGGCCGAGCCGGCCAAGCCGGTCCAAACGCCGCCCGCCGCCCCGCTGCCAGCCGCCGAGCCCAGCGAGGCGACCCTGGGCGTCCCCGTCTACCCGACCGCACAGTTCCTGGTCTCCTACGACGCCGGGCAGGGGCAGCGGTACTACCTGTTCGGCACCACGATCTCGTTCGCCGAGGTCGTCGCGTACTACCGGTCCGTGCTGAAGCAGAGGGGCGACCTGGTGTTCGAGGAGCCGGCCACCCACATGTTCAGCATCGGGCGGTTCCGCGAGGAGACGATGGCGTTTCCGCCCAGCGTGACGGTGAAGGACTATACCTGGGGTGGGATGGGGGGCTACCTCAACCCGAAGCTCGGCGGCGAGCCGGCCAGCTTCCCGACGATCATCCAGGTCGTTCCGCCCCCGGCCGGAACGCCTGCCGGGCAGCGCCGCCAGCCCTGAGCCCTGGCGGGTTCAGCGGCGCGGGCCGGCTTTCCCGCCGGTCTTCTTTTTCGATACGGTCTTCTTCGCCGGCGCCTTTCGTGCTCCGGCCCCGCGCTTCGTCTTTCGCTGGCCTTTCCGGGCGTCGGCCTTGACGTCCCTCACCAGCTCCGACACGACGCGCAGCGAGGTCTGCGCGGAGAAGATGATCCCGACGGGGAACTCGAACATCTCCTCGTCATCTTCCATCAGGATCTCCTGCGCCTCCTCGAGCACGTCGATCGCCTGCTCGACCCGCGCGGCCGCCGCTTCCAACATCGCCAGCGATTCCTTCGTCATCGGTGCCTCCGTATTGAACACTACTGATAACACACCTCAGGCGGGCGGACCACATCGGGCGCGGCGATTGGTACGTGTGGCGCGGGCGGAAGGGCGCGGAGCGGGATTCGAATCCCGCTCCACACGCGCGCACGGTTACGAGGAGGGCTGATCGCGAACAGGCGAGACGCCTGGAGCGGAACAGGCGAGACGCCTGGAGCGGAACAGGCGAGACGCCTGGAGCGGAACAGGCG
>DAOPQX010000001.1:28878-34071 GCA_035348395.1 Vicinamibacterales bacterium
AGACGCCTGGAGCGGAACGGGCGAGACGCCTGCGGAACAGGCGAGACGCCTGTTCTACTGGAGCAGGAAGTTGACGGTGACGGTCATGACGACGCCGACCGGGGTGCCATCCTTCAGCGTCGGCGTGAATTTCCACTGTCTGACCGCGTCGAGGGCCGCCTCGTCGAGCCCGGGCACCGACCGCACGACCTTTGCGTGCCCGACGCGTCCGTCGGGCTCGATGTGGGCGTCGATGATCACCACCCCCTGGATGCCCTGCTCCTTGGCGGCCGGAGGATAGACGGGGCCTACGTCAACCACCTTCCTCGGCGGCTCGACGCCCGTCTCCTGGCCCACGCGAACGTAGTTGGTTCCGGAGCCGGCACCGGCACCGGTGCCCACCCCGGCGCCCGTCCCGCCATCAACTCCTCTACCGACACCGCCACCCACCCCGCCTCCAACTCCTCCGCCGACACCGCTACCTACCCCACCTCCAACCCCTCCACCGACACCGCCGGCCACTCCTCCCTTCACGCCACCTTTCACGCCGCCGGCGACGCCGCCGCGCGCGGCGGCGCGCTTCGAATCGGCGAGCGTGAAGTTGATCGTCGCCGTCAGCTCGACCGGAAAGCCGGCCGGCTCGTAGCGCCAGCGGAGCACCGAGTCGAGGGCGGCCCGGTCGAGGGCCGGGATCGATCGGACGACCTCGGCCTGGCTCACGGCCCCCTCGGAGTCGATCCGGACGTTGAGGATCACCACGCCCTCTATCCCGGCGTCAATCGCCTCCTGCGGATACGACGCGGCGGCGTTGACCATTCTCTTCGGCGGCTTGACCGTCCCCCCCACCAGGATTGGCGGCTGACGAGGATCGCGCCGGCCCGCGGCCAGGTTGAACCCGACCAGCACGGACCTGGGCGCCAGCCGCGGGGGCTCGTAGCGCCACCGGCGCATCGCCGCGATCGCGGCGTCGGCGTCGGGGTCGGATCCGGGCACGAGCGACTTCACGCCGACAACCGCGCCGCTCGCGTCGATCACCAGCTCGAACAGCCAGGGCAGCGGCTGGGCGCGGCGCACGGTCTGGAACTCCGGCCGGACGTCGTAAACCTTCCGCAGGACGTCGGCCTTGCCGGCGGGGGGCTGCGGCTGGAGGACGGCGTCCGCCGCGGGGCGGTGGAGCGGGAACGCGGCGGTGGCCACCCCGCCGCACAGCGCGAGGACGATCCCCATCGCCGCGAACGACAGCGCGAGACGCGGGCGCGACATACGCACCTCCTTCACCAGCAGCGCCACCCGCTGGGGCAGGTGGGCGCGTCCGAGGAACAACGAGGCCGGAAGAAGCCCTCCGCGCCGATCCGTCGAGGCGAGCTGCAGCAGCGCCTCGAGGTACGGACGGCGATTGCCCAGCCGCCGGACGACCTGCTCGTCGACCAGCTGCTCGCGGGAAAGGTGAATCTGGTTGGTCAGCCACCAGGCGGCCGGGTGGAACCAGGCGAGGGCCCGGACGATCTCATCGCCCGCGGCCCGCAGCCAGTCGAAGCGCCGCACGTGGAGCAGTTCGTGACACGCGATGGCTCTCTGCTGGTCGTGAGGGAAGCTCGGAAAGTCGGACGGCACGAGGATGACCGGGCGCGCGAAGCCGAACGTCATGGGCCGGAGCGCGAAGGGTGAGACGAGGAACTCGGCGTCGGTGCCTGCCGCTTCGACCGCCTCGTCCACCGCCCGGCTGCGGGGCCAGAGGTGCACCGCCCGGCGCCGTAGCCGGGAGAGCACGAGCAGGCCCAGGCCGAGCCACGTGAGGCGCAGGAGGGCGCCGGCCGCGATGACACCGCCCAGGGAGAACCGCGAGAGCAGGCTGGCGGCCGGCGGCGCCGCCACTGCCTCGTGCGGGCCGCCGGCAACGTCGGCGGCGGCGACGACCTCGGGCTTCGCGATCGCGGGCGCGCCGCCCGCGGTGTCGAGCGCGACGCGCGGCTGCAGCAGCGGAAGCGCCACGGAGGCGACCATGACGATGCGCCAGAAGGCGAGCCGGGCCCGCGGCGACCAGACGCCGAGCAGCCGCGGCAGCGGGGCGGCGGCGAGCACGAGGATGCCGGCCTGCAGCGCGGCGGCGACCGCGTTGTCGCGGAGGAGCGAGCCGATCATTTCTCCACCTCCCGTACCAGGCGCTGGAGCTCGTCGAGCTCCCGCTTCGACAGGCGGCGATCCTCGACCAGGTGGACGAGCAGCGGGCGGGCCGAGCCGTTGAAGACCCGGTCGACAAACTCGCGGACCATCGACCGGAGCACCTGGCGCTCGGGCCGTGTGGGGCGGTAGAGGTAGGCCCGCTCCTCGCGGCTCGTCTTGAGGTACCCCTTCCGCTCGAGGACCCGCATCATCGTCATGACGGTGGTGTAGGCGATGCGGCGCCGGGCGAGGAGCGTCTCGTAGACCTCGCGGACGGTCGCCTCGCCCTTGCCCCAGACGATCTTCATGATCTCGAGCTCCTGGGGCGTGAGGGTCGGGCTCTTCGGTCGCATACTAAGAAAATAGTACTGAGGAACACGGATGTCAAGTGCTAGTCCACGGAGTCAGGAAGTCGCGAAGTCACGAAGTCATCAAGTCGAGGTCGCGAAGTCGGGGCTTGACCTGTCTAGAATAGACAGGTCGAGACTGGAGGCGTGGCGATGATGACGGTGTCGGCGCTGGCCCGGCGGTGCGGCTTGAGCCGCAGCACGCTGCTCTACTACGAGGCCCACGGGCTGCTGCGACGCCCCCAGCGCACCCCGGGCAACTACCGGGCCTACGCCGAGGCGGACCTGCGCCGGCTCGAGCAGATCGGCCGCTACCGGAAGCTCGGGCTGGCCGTGCCCGAGATTGCCGCCCTCCTCGGCGGGAAGGACGAGGGGGCGCGCGCGATCCTCGAGCGCCGGCTCGCGGCCATCGACGCGGAAATCGAGGCGCTCCGCGGCCACCAGCGGGCCATCCTCGGCCTGCTGCAACGCACACGCCGCCTCAGGAGAGACGAGATGATCACGAAGGACAAGTGGGTGGAGATCATGCGCGCGGCCGGGCTCACCGAGGCGGACATGCACCGCTGGCACACCGAGTTCGAGAAGGCCGCGCCGGCCGAGCACCAGGAGTTCCTGGAGTTCCTGCAGATCCCGAAGGACGAGATCACGAAGATCAGGGACTTCAGCAGGAAGGGAGCGTAGGGGCTCACCTCGCGGTTGCCCCCGGGTCGATGTCGGGGCGGCCGCACGCGCCGCCCCTACTCGATCCGCCGCACGATCAGGCACTTCAGGTAGTACGTCTCGGGAACGCCGAGCAGGACCGGGTGATCGCGGCCCTGCATCCGCTTCTCGACCACCCCCACGTGGACGCCCGCATCGATGGCCGCCTCGTAGATCACCTGCGCGAAGGCGGCCTCGTCCACGTGGTAGGAGCAGCTGCAGGTGATCAGGCACCCGCCCGGCGAAAGGATCCGCAGGGCGCGCAGGTTGATCTCGCGGTACCCGGCCAGCGCCCGCTCGATTGACGCCTTGTTCTTCGCGAAGGCGGGCGGGTCGAGCACGATCGTGTCGAACCGCTCCCGTTCCCGCTCGAGGCGGCGCAGCTCGTCGAAGACGTTCGCCTCGATGGCCCGGACGTTGGTCAACCCGTTCCGGCGGACGTTCGCCTCGATGCGGGCAACCGCGTCGGCCGAGATGTCGGCGGCCACGACCTGGTCGCACGAGGCGGCCAGCCGCATCGCGAAGCCGCCGTTGTAGCTGAAGCCGTCGAACAGCCGGCCGCGGGCGTAGGACGCGCCGGCCGCCCGGTTCTCCCGCTGGTCGAGAAACAGGCCGGTCTTCTGCCCGGTCCAGGGGTCCACCTCGTACTCAATCGGTCCCTCGCGCACCGGGATCGCGGGCGGCACGGCCCCGTGAAGCAGGGCCACCTCCTGGCCGAGACCCTCGAGCGCCCGCACCTTCACGTCGTTGCGCGCGAGGATCCCCGCGGGCGCGAGGTGCTCGACCAGGGCCGCCGTGATCTCGGGGAGCGCCCGCTCGATCCCCTGCGAAAGCGACTGCACCACGAGGTGTTCGCCGTAGCGATCCACGATCAGCGACGGCAGCAGGTCGCCCTCGCCGTGCACGAGACGGTAAGCGGTCGCGTCGATCCCCAGCCCCTCGCGGAACCGGATGGCGGCCTCGAGGCGGGCGCGCCAGAAGGCGGCGTCGACCGGCCGATCGCCGTGCACCAGCAGCCGCAGCGCGATCTGGGACCTATCGCTGTAGAGGGCCCGCCCGATCAGGCGCCGGCGCGCCCCGACGACCGCGACCACCTCGCCGCCCGAGGCCTGGACGTCGGCCACGTCGCTCCGGTACACCCAGAGGTGGCCCCCGGCAATCCGGTCCTCGCCGCGCGGGGTGACGACGGCCCTCGGCTCCATCCGGTCAAGCTTACCCGATGAGCGGCTGGAGCAGGGCCGATCCCGGCGGCGAACCTCCTGCTACAATCGTCCGGTGCGCATAGCGATCGGCTCCGATCATGCGGGGTACCACCTCAAAGAGGCGCTGAAGCAGACGCTGAACGGCGCCGGCGTCGAGGTGGAGGACGTCGGCACGGAAAACGAGGAGTCGGTCGATTACCCCGACTACGCGGAACGGGTCGCCGCGCGCGTGGCTTCGGGGCAGTCGGACCGGGGGATCCTCATCTGCGGCACCGGGATTGGCATGGCGATGGCGGCCAACAAGGTCGACGGGATCCGTGCCGCCTCGGTGACCGACGAGATCGGCGCGCGGCTGGCGCGCCAGCACAACGACGCGAACGTGCTCGCCCTCGGGGGGCGCGTCACGCCTCCGGAGGTCGCCGCGCGGCTCGTCCGGATCTTCCTCGACACGCCGTTCGAGGGCGGGCGCCACCAGCGGCGCGTGGACAAGGTTTCGCGCCTCGAACGGCGACAGAGCGGCTGAGCGGTGAGCGGCAGGCACGGTCCGGCCACGCTCGAGGCGGCCGTCGACGCCGCCTTTGCCCCCGGCGGCCCCCTGTCGCGAACCGTCGCCGAGTACGAGCCTCGCCCCGGGCAGCGGGCGATGGCAGGGGCCGTCGCGCGCGCCATCGAACAGGGCCGGGTCCTGCTCGCCGAGGCCGGCACGGGCACCGGCAAGACCCTCGCCTACCTCGTGCCGTCGCTGCTCAGCGGCCGCCGCGCCCTGATCTCTACCGGCACCAAGACCCTGCAGGAGCAGATCT
>DAOPQX010000002.1:0-30894 GCA_035348395.1 Vicinamibacterales bacterium
GCCGGCTTGCCGTGCGGGAGATCCCTCGCAGCGGGAAGCCCGAGGAGCTGCTCGACCGGTTCGGGATCTCTGCGGCGCGGATCGTGGCGGCGGTCAGGGAAGGCGTGCTCGATTGACCAGCCAGACGCCGGCAAGGATGGCCGCCCCCCCGGCCACGACCGCCGGCGTCACCGGCTCGCCGAGCACGCGGTTGGCGACGGCGAGGGTTACGATCGGCTGGATGTACTGGAACGAGGCAAGCGCCGAGGCGTCGGTCTCGGCGAGCGCGTCGTACCAGAAGGCGTAGGCGACCCCCGAACACCCCACGCCGAGGAACACCAGGCTCCACCATCCGCCCGCGGTGAGGCTGGGCAACGCCTGCCAGCCAAGGTCCACCGCGGCGAGCGGCAGCGAGGCGAGCCACCCGAAGGCCAGCACGTGGGTCATCGTGACGGCCGGCGGGTAGCGGCCGATCACGCGCTTCGACCAGGTGGTGAAGAGGGCCATGTTGGCGGCGCTGAGCAGCATGAGCCCGTCGCCGGGGGCTGGGTTCGCGACGAGTCCCCGGAGGTCGAACCCGCGTGCGGCCACGACCAGCGCACCGGCGGATGCCGCCGCCAGGCCCAGCACCTTGTGGCGCCCGAACGGCTCGCCGAGCATCAGGCGGGCCAGGACGGCGGTGAACACCGGGATGAGGGCAATCATCCAGCCCGAGTTGGTCGCCGTGGTCGTCAGCAGGCCGACCGACTGCAGCAGCTGGTGCACGGTCACGCCGATGACGCCGAGCAGCGCGAGCCAGGCGAGGTCGCCCCGGTCGGCGAGGCGCGTCTGGCGCCGCCACGCCAGCAGCGCCAGGAGGAAGGCGAGACCGAGGCCGAAGCGGGCCGCGATGATCGCCAGCGGCGACAGTTCGCGCAGCGCGATCTTGGTCGCCACGAACGAACCGCCCCAGAGGGCGATGGCGGCGAGCACTTTCAGGATGGTGACCGGCCGGCGGAGGGTCTGCGGGGCCGGGACGATCGCGTGCATCGGCGCAGTGTACAGTGGGAATCGGCCGGCCCGCTGCCACTTGATGTTGCCGGCCGGTTGTGTGAGGCTTGAGGCGAGGAGGAGCGAGTGAACAAGGAAATCGTGGATCTGCTCGGCGAAAAGGCAAGTGACCTGCTCGAGCACGAGTGCAAGACGGTGTCGAAGGACATGCTGCAACTGCCCGGCCCCGACTTCGTTGACCGGGTCTGGGCGCCTTCCGACCGCAACAACCGCGTGCTCGGCAGCCTGCAGCGGCTCTTCAACACGGGCCGCCTCGCCGGCACCGGCTACATGTCGATCCTGCCGGTCGACCAGGGCATCGAGCATTCGGGAGGAGCGAGCTTCGCCAAGAACCCGGCGTACTTCGACCCCGAGAACATCGTCAAGCTGGCGGTCGAGGGAGGCTGCAACGCCGTGGCCTCGACCTTCGGCGTGCTCGGGGCCGTGTCGCGCCGCTACGCGCACAAGATCCCCTTCATCGTGAAGATCAACCACAACGAGCTGCTGACCTACCCGAACAAGTTCGACCAGATCATGTTCGGCGAGGTGCAGCAGGCGGCCGACATGGGCGCGGCCGCCGTGGGCGCGACGATCTACTTTGGATCCGAGGAGAGCGGCCGCCAGATCGTCGAGGTGGCGCAGGCCTTCGCGCTGGCGCACGAGATGGGGATGGCGACCGTGCTGTGGTGCTACCTGCGCAACTCGGCGTTCAAGAAGGACAAGGACTACCACGTCAGCGCCGACCTGACGGGGCAGGCCAACCACCTGGGCGTCACCCTGCAGGCCGACATCATCAAGCAGAAGCTGCCCGAGAACAACGGCGGCTTCAAGGCGATGAACACCGGCAGCTCCAGCTACGGCAAGCTCGACGAGCGCATCTACACGCAGCTGACCACCGATCACCCGATCGACCTGACGCGCTACCAGGTGGCCAACTGCTACATGGGCCGCGCCGGGCTCATCAACTCGGGCGGGGCGTCGGGCAAGAGCGACTTCCCCGAAGCGGCGATCACCGCGGTCGTGAACAAGCGGGCGGGCGGCATGGGCCTCATCTCCGGGCGGAAGGCGTTCCAGCGGCCGATGGCCGAGGGCGTCAAGCTGCTCAACATCATCCAGGACGTCTACCTCGACAAGGACATCACGATCGCGTAGGCAGCCTGATTCGGCGAGCAGGGCTTCAGCCCTGCTCGCCGCGTTCTACTTGACGACCGCCCTTCCTCTTCTTGCTCCATCGCCTCCAGAAAATCGTGATCGCCGTCACCAGCGTGACCGGCCAGTAGATCACCCCGAGGATCCCGGCGGCGGTCGCCAGCGTGCGGCTGGCGAGCAGCGACGAGCCCAGCGGCGAGAACGGGTTGTCGTCGACCAGGTACGTCCAGGTCGCCGACGACCGCGACGGGCCGATGCCGGAGAAGTCGATCCCCTCCTCGCTCGCGCGGAGCCGGGCGAAGAGCCCGATCGTTTCGTCCTCCACGCGGTGCATCATCGCGTCGAACGCCTCGATCAGCTGGCGGCTGAACTCGGTGAGGGGGTCCTTGCCGCCGTAGCGCTGCAGGTGGATTCCCTCGCGCACGTCCTCGACGAACGCCAGGTGGTCGGTCCAGGCCTGGTCCAGCGCGCGCACGATCAAGCGCTGCTCGGCGCGGCGCACAGCTGCTTCGCCGGCGGCCCGGACGAGGGCGGCGTACTGCTCCGGCGCCCGCGCCCGGCAGACGTCGGGGTCGGCCTCGTCGCGCAGGAAGGCCTGGCGCCGCTCGTACACCATCCGCCGCTGGTCGTCCACCATCTCGGAGTACCGCCAGAGCGTCCGGCGGATCTCGAAGTTCTGACCCTCGATGATTCGTTGCGCCCGCGCGATCTCGCAGACGACCACCGGGTCGCGCAGCGGCCCGTCCTGCCGCGCGGGGCGGTGGCGCGGCGGGATCAGCGACATGACGCCGTAACGCTTGATCAGGTCATCCTCGATCGAGATGAAGAAGCGCGACGAACCCGGGTCGCCCTGGCGCCCCGACCGTCCACGGAGCTGGTCGTCGACCCGCCGGCTCTCGTGCCGGTTGGTGCCGACGACGTAGAGGCCGCCGAGGGCTTCGACGCGCGCCCGATCGGCCGGGTCGCCGGCCCCCAGCACGATGTCGGTGCCGCGCCCCGCCATGTTCGTGGAGATCGTCACCGCGCCGGTCGTCCCGGCCGTGGCCACGATGGCGGCCTCGCGCGCGTCGTGCCTCGCGTTGAGCACCTGGCACGGCACCCCCGCCGCCGAGAGCGCCTCCGCGAGCGCCTCCGACTCGGCGACGCTCGCCGTGCCGACCAGCACCGGGCGTCCGGTCGCGTGCACCTCGGCGATCTCGGCCACGATCGCCGCGTTCTTCGCCTCGCGGTGGGTGAACACCTCGTCGTCTTCGTCCCTCCGGACGCCAGACTTGTGAGGGGGGAAGACCACCGTGCGCAGTCCGTAGAACTCGTCGAACTCCTGGGCCGCCGGTTCAGCCGTCGCCGTCATCCCCGCGAGGCGCGGGTAGCGGCGCACGAAGTGCTGGATCGGGATGGAGCCGAGGATCCTTCCCTCGGCGCTGACGGCCAGGCCTTCCTTCGCCTCGACGGCGGAGTGGATGCCGTGGGGCCACCGCCGGTTGTCGGCGACGCGGCCGGTGAACTCGTCAACCAGTTCGATCCGCCCGTCGCGGACGATGTAGTCGCGGTCACGGTGAAGGAGAACGCGCGCGTGCAGTGCGACGTGCAGCGCGCTGAGCAGCAGGCGCCGGTCCGGCGACGTGAGGTCGGCGCCGAGCAGCCTCGAGGCGTGGGCGAAGCCGGCCTCGGTCAGCACGACCGTGCGCTCGTACTCGTCGGCGTCGAAATCCCTGCCGGCGACGAGCGCTTCGGCAGCCTCCGCCACCGCCCGATGGTCGACCCCGGCGTCGGGGGCGGCGCCCGCGATGACCAGCGGCACGCGCGCCTCGTCGATCAGGATGAAGTCGGCTTCGTCCACGATGGCGAAGTGAGGCGGGCGCTGCACCAGGTCGGCGGGGCCGGCCGCGGTGTGGTCGCGCAGGAAATCGAATCCCGCTTCCTTGGCGGTCACGTAGGTCACGTCGGCCGCATAGGCCCGGCGACGCTCCTCCCGGGACAGGCGCTGGCCGACGAAGGAAGGGGTCAGGCCGAAGAACCGGTAAACCGGCCCCATCCACCCGGCGTCGCGCTCGGCGAGGTAGTCGTTGGCGGTGAAAACGTGCACGCCGCGGCCGGTGAGCGCGTTGAGGACCGCCGGCATGACGGCCACCAGCGTCTTGCCTTCACCCGTCGCGAGCTGCGCTAGGCGGCCGCGGTGGAGGGCGACCGCCGCTTCGACCTGGACGTCGAAGGGGCGCAGGCCCAGCAGCCGCGCCGACGCCTCGCGCACGAGGGCGAAAACCTCCGGCAGCAGGTCGTCGAGCGGGCGGCCGCTTGCGGCGGCCTCCCTCGCCGCGGTGGCCCGCTCCGCGAGCGCGGCGTCGGAGAGGCTGGCCGTCTCGATGGCCTCGACGGCCGCGAGCGCTTGCGCGTACGGCTTCAGGTCGTGGTCGATCGGGACGCCGGCGGCGTGAAGGTACGCACGGCGGATGTGCATGTTCCGGGAATGCTACTCTCGACAACTTGGTATAGGATATCTATATCGGTATTCTATACATGAGGCCCGCAGCATGACTCCCTCTCGCGACGACACCTCGACCCTGCTCCGCGGCACGCTCGGGCTGCTCATCCTCCGGACGCTCGAGCTGCAGCCGCTGCACGGTCTGGCGATCGCCGACCGGATCGCGCAGGTGACGCGAGGCACGTTCCGGGTGCCGGCGGGTTCGTTGTTCCCGGCGCTGCACCGGCTCGAGCAGGGCGGGTGGATCCGCGGGGAATGGACCTTCACGGGCGACGGCCGCCGCGTCAAGACCTACTCGCTGACGGCACCGGGACGCCGGAAGCTGGCCACCGAGCAGCGGAACTGGGCGCGCACGGTTGCCGCGATGTCGCAGGTTCTCGGGTCGTAGCCCGAATTGTCCGCGAACGCGAGGAGGACGGGATGCCGCTCGGTTACCGGCTGTGGAGCCTCTACCGCACGCTCTTTCGGCGCGACCGCGTCGAGCGCGATCTGGACGCCGAACTCACATCCTTCGTGGACGAGCTTGCCGCCCGCAACGCGGCCAACGGGATGAGCCCCGGCGAGGCAAGGCGATCGGCGCTGCTCGAGGCCGGTGGCGTCGAGCAGGTGAAGGAGCGGGTGAGGGACGCGCGCACGGGCGTCTGGCTCGAGCAGCTGCTCCAGGACGCGCGCATCGCGCTGCGGATGCTCGCCCGGTCGCCCGGGTTCACGGCCGTCGCCGTCGCGACGATGGCCCTCGGGATCGGGGCGAACACCGCGATCTTCAGCGTCGTGGACGGCGTGCTGCTGCGTCCCGCGCCTTTCCGCGACATCGATCGGCTCGCCATGGTCTGGGAGACCGACCGCCACAGCGGGACCACACGCGAGCCGGCATCGGTGCCCGACTACCTCGATTTCAAGGCTCGCAGTTCGAGCTTCGACGCGATTGCCGGCCTGTCGGCGCGGGAAGTGAACCTCTCGCTCGAGGGAACCGACCCGGTGCGGCTTGCTGCCATGGGGGTGACGGGAGACCTCCTTTCGATGGTGGGCGTCACCCCCGTTGCCGGTCGTGGCTTCGACGCGGGCGAGGAACAGCTCGGCGGACCGGATGTCGCGCTGATCAGCGAGTCGCTCTGGCAGCGAGCCTTCGGGCGCGATCCGAACGTGGTCGGCCGCACGCTCCGGCTGGACGAGAAGCCCCACGTGGTGGTGGGTGTTCTGCCCGACGCCGCCGATTTCGGCACGCTGCAGATCCTCGGCGCCGCCGCGTACGCCCGCGGGTTTGCCGACAGGGACGCGCGGGCCCACGTCGAGGTCTGGCTGCCGCTGCGGCCGGATCCCGTGTCGTACCCGCGCGACACGCACGGCGTGTTCATGCTCGGCCGGCTGGCGCCCGGCGCCGCGCTGTCCACGGCTGCGCAGGAGTCAACCGCCATCGCGGCAGACCTGGAGCGCGCGTATCCCTCGAATGCCGGCCGGGGCGTCTTCGTCGAGCCGCTCGAGGAGGTGGTGTTCGGCCCGGTCCGGCCCCCGCTGTTCGTGCTGCTCGGCGCCGTGGGCCTGGTCCTGCTGGTGGCGTCGGTCAACGTCGCCAACCTCCTGCTGGCGCGCGGGGCCGCGCGGCGGCGCGAGGCCGCCATCCGGAGCGCCCTCGGTGCGAGCGGCAGCCGGCTGTCGCGGCAGTTCCTGGTCGAAGGCGTGGTCCTGATGCTCATTGCCGGGGCCGCCGGCGGGCTGCTGGCCCTGGGCGGCGTGAAGGCGCTCGTCGGGATCGCGCCGGGCGACGTCCCGCGCCTGTCGATGGTCACGCTCGACCTGCGCGTGCTCGGCATCGCCCTGGCAGTGTCGATTGCCGTCGGCCTCGTCTTCGGGATGGTGCCGACGCTCCAGGCCCGCCGGCTCGACCTGCAGTCCACCCTGAAGGGCGAGGGTCCGGCACAGGCGTCCTCCGGCCGGTCTCGCAGGCGCCTGCGGTCGCTGCTGGTTGCCGGCGAGGTGGCCATGGCGGTGATGCTGGTGATTGCCGCCGGGCTCCTGCTCAGGAGCTTCTGGGAGCTGTGGCGCGTGGATCCCGGGTTCCGCGCCGCCGGCACGCTGAAAGCCGAGTACCAGCTGCCCCCCACCCGGTACCCCGTCTCATTCGCCGCGTTCCCCGACTTCAAGGAGATGCACGCCTTCACGGCGGCGCTGCTGCGCGAGGCCGCCGCCGACCCCGCCGTCGAGTCGGCGGCCATCGCGGGCAACCACCCGCTCGACCCGGGCTTCACGAACTCGTTCCAGGTGGTCGGCCGCGAGTCGGAGGCTCGGAACTGGCCCGAGATCTCCGTCCGCCGCGTGACGCCGGGGTACTTCCGCACGGTGGGTCTGGCGCTTCAAGACGGACGGCTCCTCGAGGAGCGGGATGAAACCCGCGAGGCGCCCGTCCTGCTCCTCAACGAGGCGGCGGCCGAGCGGTTCTTCCCGGGCACCGCCTCGCTCGGCGCACGCATCCGGCTCTGGGGCACCGAGCGGACGGTCGTCGGGGTGGTGGCCAACGAGAGGATTCACGGCCTGGTCGAGGCGGCCCCTCCCTGCGTGTACCTGCCGCTCGCCCAGGCTCCGTCGTTCAACGGCGCCGGCGTCCTGCTGCTGCGGACCTCCGGCCGCGATCCGCTGGCGCTGGCCCCGTCGGTCAGGGCGATGGTCCGGAAGGTCGACCCTGAGCTGGCTGTTTTCGGGATCGAGCCGTTGTCCGAGACGCTGTCGCGCTCGGTCTCGACCCGCCGCTTCACGATGCTGGTCGTCGGGCTGTTCGCCTTCCTGGCCCTGGCGTTGGCCGCCATCGGGATCCACGGAGTGCTGAGCTACGGCGTGGCGCTGCGCACCCGGGAGATTGGCCTGCGCATGGCGCTCGGGGCCGACGCGGCCGGCGTGGTGCGCCTGGTCATCGGCGAGGGCCTCGTGCTGGCGCTCGCCGGCCTGGCGCTGGGCCTGGCCGGCGCCCTCGCGTTGACGCGGGTGCTCGCCACGCTGCTGTTCGGCGTGTCGCCGACCGACCCGGCGACCTTCGCGGCAATCGCGCTTTTCCTGCTGCTCGTCGCCGCCGCGGCCAGCGGCATTCCCGCCTGGAGGGCGGCGCACATCGACCCGGTGGTCGCCCTCCGCTCGGAGTAATGCCGCGTCGCGCCAGGCGCTACGGCGCGGCAAGCCCTGAGCCCTGAGCCTTGAGCCTTCCTTACACCGCCTCGATCGTCGACGGCGGCTTGGTGGCGATGTTGTAGGTCACGCTCACCACGCCCGGCACCGCCTCGAGGATCTCGTCCGCGATTCGCCGCAGCAGCTCGTACGGCAGGTTGGTCGGCGTCGCCTGGCGCGCGTCGAGGCTGTCCCAGCACCGCACCTCGATCTGGCCGCCGAACTGGCGCTTCCCGCCGCGCATGCCGGTGACCCGGTCCTCGTGGAGGATGGCCAAGTACTGGAAGGCGCCGACGCCAGCGAGCAGGCGCTCCACCACGGTCGTCGCCTTTCGTACCGTGTCGACCCGCTCCCGCGTCACCTCGCCGATCACCCTCGCCGCCAGCGCCGGGCCGGGGAACGGGATCCGGTTGAACAGCTCGGCGGGCAGGCCGAGCGCGCGGCCCACCGCCCGGACTCCGTCCTTGCGCAGCTGGACGAGCGGCTCGAGGATCCGGTAGCCGAAGGCCTCCTGCGGGTCGATGCCGAGCTGCTCGAACACGTTGTGCTGCCGCTTGATCCCCGCCACCGTCTCGTCCACGTCGGTCAGGATCGTCCCCTGCAGCAGCGACCGCGCGCCGCTCTCGCGGACGATGCGGCCGAAGACCTTCTTGTAGAAGGTCTGGGTAATCGCCTCGCGCTTCTCCTCGGGGTCGGTCAGGCCGGCGAGGGCCGCGAAGAAGTCGTCGCGCGCGTCCACGATGTCGACCGGCACCCCGAGCGAACCGAAGAGCCCGGCGACGCGCTCGGCCTCTCCCTCACGCATCAGGCCGTTCTCGATGAACACCGACTTCAACCGCGGCCCGAGCGCTCGATGCCCCAGCATGGTGACGGTGGAGGAGTCCACGCCGCCCGAGAGGGCGCTGATGGCCTCGCCGTCGCCGACCGCGGCCCTGATCTCGGCCACCTTCTCCTCGATGAACCGCTCGGTGTCCAGCTCGCGCAGCGTGATTTCCTTGATCATCTGAGCCGTCCTTTCGTGCCGGGGGCCCAGGCGGCAAGCCCCGTGAATGGTGATGCCTCACGACTGAAAGCTGATAAGTTAGCCCCTATGCCGCTCCTGGCCGTCACCCGCGATCTCAGCCCGTCGTTCGAGCAGTGCCAGCTCACCCATCTCGCCCGCCAGCCCATCGACCTCGCGCGCGCGCGAACGCAGCACGAGGCCTACGAGCGGTGCCTGGCCTCGCTCGGCTGCCGCGTGGAGCGGCTGCCGGCCGGCGACGACCTCCCCGACTCCGTCTTCGTCGAGGACTGCGCGATCGTGCTCGACGAGATCGCCGTCCTCACCCGCCCCGGCGCCGCGTCCCGGCGGCCGGAGGTGCCGGCGGTCGAGGCGGCACTTCGCCCCTATCGCCCCTCGGTGCGCATCGCCGCCCCCGCCACCATCGACGGCGGCGACGTGCTTCGCGTCGGCCGCACCCTGTACGTCGGCCTCTCCACCCGGACCACCGAACTGGCGGTCGAGCAGCTCGAAGGCCTCGTCGGGCCGTTCGGATACCAGGTGGTGGCCGCCAAGGTGCACGGCTGCCTGCACCTCAAGAGCGCGGCCACCGAGGTGGCTCCGAACCTCCTCCTCGTGAACCCCGCCTGGGTCGGCGACTGGGCCCGCGCCTTCGACCGCATCGAGGTCGATCCCGCCGAGCCGTTCGCAGCCAACGCCCTCAGGGTCGGCGACGCGCTCGTCTATCCCTGCGCCTTCCCCCGGACCCGGGCGCGCCTCGAGGCCCGGGGGCTCGACGTGCGCCCGGTCGACGTCTCCGAGCTGGCCAAGGCCGAGGGGGCCGTCACCTGCTGCAGCCTCGTGTTCGAGGCCCCGTGACGCCTGGGGGGCCGACCCCCCAGCCCCCAGTCCCGAGCCCCTATTTCCGTCGCACGGCCGTCACGGTGACCTGCGACGGGTACTGCTTCGAGTGGTGCACCACGTTGTGCGCCACGACGCCGCGGCTCTCGTCGTAGTTGTTGCCGCCGGTGTTCAGATTGCGATCGAAGCGCGGGAAGTTGCTGCTCGACACCTCGATCCGCAGCCGGTGCCCCGGCGCGAAGTAGTTGCTCGTCGTCAGCGGCTGCAGCGTCACCTTGTAGACCTTTCCCGGCTGCATCCACACCGGCGCGTCGTACCCCTCCCGGTACCGCATCCGTTGGATCGACTCGTCCAGGTTGTAGGCGCGTCCGTCCGGGTACACGTCGAGCACCTTCACCGTGAAGTCGGTGTCCTTCGCGTCGGACGAGACGTACAGCGTCGGCTCGATCGGGCCGCTCAGCTCGATCCCCTGCTCGAAGGGTTCCGAGGTGTACACGAGGATGTCGTGGCGCGCCTCCATCTTCCGCTGGTCGAACGACCCCGCCGTGACCGCCGTCCCCATGCAGCACACGTTGCCGCCGTACGAGGTCACCGGGTTCATCGGGTCGTACGTGAAGGCGTCGGGCGTGTCGGCCTCCGGCGGGCGGGCCGCCAGCACGCCGTCGCCGTGCAGCGAGTTCGCCTTGCCGCCGCTTGCCAGGTAGAACGTCATCGGGGCGGCGCCTTCCGGCGGCCACGTGGGCGACTCCTGCCACCGGTTCGACCCCATGGTGAAGTACGTCACCTTCGGCAGGCTCTCGAGCCGGCCGCCCTTCTCCCCCTTGAGGTACCGGTCGAAGAAGCCGTAGATCACCTCCTGGTAGTCGAAGCGGGCGTCGCCCATGCTGCGCTCGCCGACGACCGTGTCCTCGGTGGCGCGAGTGTAGGCGCAGTGGGCCACCGGCGCGATGATCGCCCACTGCTGCTCCGCGATCTCGGGCCGCGCCGTCTTGCGAACGTGGTTGTAGAGGGCCAGGTTCGGGCCGACCGACACGTCGTACCACGACATGAACCACAGACCCGGCACGTTGATGGTGTCGTTGTCGTGGAAGAGCCCACCCTTGTACCAGGCCGGGTCGTTCGGCGCCCGCTGGATCATGCGGCCCCCCGTCGGCACCGGCATCGGATCGGAGAAGATTCCCCGCTGGCCGTCCACGTTCTTCAGGATGTCCTGCACCGGGAGGTGCCACAGCGCCTGCGACCAGTCCACCTGTGCGATTCGCGGCGCGAGGTCGAAGTACCGCGAGGCGGCCACCAGGTCCTCGCGAGGCATGTCGCGCGGGAACATCGGCCGCAGCTGATTCTGCTCGCCGTGGAGCCACGCGATGAAGAGCATCTGGACGGCGCCGCCGCGGTACCAGTTGCCCTGCTCGAAGTACGGCGCGACGCGGCCCACCCCGGCGCCGAACCCCTGGACGTTCATCGCGGCGTAGGCGGGGTGACCCATCGCGGCGATCGCCATCTGGTACTCCGCCGTCGACGAGCACCCGGTCGTGCCGACCCTGCCGTTCGACCACGGCTGCTTCGCGATCCAGTCGAGGGCGTCGTAGCCGTCGGTGGTCGGCGCCCCGAGGATGTCGTAGTGCCCCTCGGAGAAGAAGTGGCCGCGCTCGTTCTGGATGACGTAGGCGTAGCCGCGCTTCACGGCGGCGAGCACCTGCGTCATGTCCCTCGGGACGCCGTTCTGCACGTCCCAGTGGTTGAAGTTGTAGGGCGTGCGGACGAAGATCGTTGGAACCTTCGCCCCGCCGTTCCTGGGGCGATAGACGTCGGTGGCCAGGCGGACGCCGTCGCGCATCGGCATCATCACCTTGCGCTCCACCTCGGCCACCTCCTGCAGCTCCCGCTCGGCACGCCAGCGTTGGGCGGCCTGGTCGGGGGTGAGCCCGGCCTGGCGTTGGGCGGCGAGCGAGCCGGCCATCGCGGTGGCGAGGGCGGCCAGGGCGGCGACGAGGAACCGGCGAACGGGATTGGGCATCGGGCGCTCCTCGAATGTGCGCCATACATTACAACGAACAGGCACGGCCCCGCGTCACGGGGCGGCCCGGCTCGGGGTATTCTACGGGGGCGTACGGCCCGTCCGAGCCATGAGACCTGATCCAGAAGACCCATGAACAAAGCACTTCTCGTTGCCGTCCTGGCCGGTTGTACCGCGGTCGTGTCGTCCCAGCCCCGGGCCGACTACCCGGCGGCGCCGGTTCCCTTCACCGACGTCCACCTCTCGGATTCATTCTGGGCGCCGCGCCTCGAGCGGAACCGCTCGGTGACCATCCCCCACAACCTGGCGCAGCTCACCGAGAGCAAGCGCGTCGAGAACTTCGACCGGGCGGCCGCGGCCATGGCGAGCGGCCGGGAGGGCCAGTTCTGCTCCGTCTTCCCGTTCGACGACTCCGACGTCTACAAGGCGATCGAAGCCGCGTCGTACGCCCTCGCCATCAAGCCGGATCCGGCGCTCGACGCGCGCATCGACGAGCTGATCGCCAAGGTCGCGAAGTCGCAGGAGCCGGATGGGTACCTCTACACCGCCCGGACGATCGGCGGCCCGCCGCCGCAGCCCTGGGTGGGCAGCCAGCGGTGGTCGTATCTCTACCTGAGCCACGAGCTGTACAACGTGGGGCACCTTTACGAGGCGGCCGCCGCCCATTTCCAGGCCACCGGCAAGCGGAGCCTGCTCGACATCGCGATCAAGAGCGCCGACCTGGTCGCCAAGGAATTCGGCCCCGGCAAGCGGACCAATCCCCCGGGCCACCAGGAAATCGAGATCGGCCTGGTGAAGCTGTACCGCGTCACGGGGAACGCGGCATACCTCGACCTCGCGAAGTTCTTCATCGACGTGCGCGGCCGCACAGACGCGCGGATCCCCTTCGAGCTGGACGGCAGGACGCAGCTGCTCTACGGCGAGTACGCGCAGGACGACAAGCCGTTTGTGGAGCAGACCGAGGCGGTGGGCCATGCGGTGCGTGCCGGCTACCTCTACGCGGGAGCGGCCGACGTGGCCGCCCTTCGCCAGGACAAGGCCTACATGGCGGCCCTCGAGCGCATCTGGGCCGACGTGGTGGGGAAGAAGCTGTACATCACTGGCGGCATCGGCGCGGCCGGCGCGTGGGAGGGCTACGGCCCGGCGTACCGCCTGCCCAACGCCAGCGCCTACGCCGAGACTTGCGCCAACATCGCCACCTTCCTCTGGAACTCGCGGATGCAGCGCCTCGCCCTCGACGCGAAGTACGCCGACGTGATGGAACGGATCCTCTACAACGGCGTGCTGTCGGGGCTGTCGCTCTCGGGCGACCGTTTCTTCTACCCGAACCCGCTGGCCTCGTTCGGCCAGCACGAGCGCACCCCCTGGTTCACGTGCGCCTGCTGCCCGCCGAACGTCGCCCGCGTCCTCACCTCGGTGCCGGGCTACTTCTACGCGGCGTCCCAGGACAGCGTCTACGTGAACCTGTTCGCCGAGGGGCGGGCGGCGATGTCGCCTCGCGGGACGAAACTGGAGCTGCGCCAGAAGACCGAGTACCCGTGGCAGGGTGACATCCTGATCGAGGTTGACCCCGAGCGCCCCGTCGCGTTCCGCCTGCACGTCCGCATCCCCGGCTGGGCCCGGAACCAGCCCGTGCCCTCCGACCTCTACCGGTACATCGAGCCGCCCGCGGGAGTCCCCGTGCTTCGCGTGAACGGCTCGGAGGTGAAGCCCCCTGTCGAGAAGGGCTACGCGGTGATCGACCGCACGTGGAAGTCAGGCGACAAGGTCGAGCTGAGCCTGCCGATGCCGATCCGGCGCGTGGTCGCACACGACGCGGTCGAGGCCGACAGGGGGCGCGTCGCGATCGAGCGCGGGCCGCTGGTGTACTGCGCCGAGGGGCCCGACAACGACGGCCGGGCCGCGAACCTCGTCCTGCCCGACGGGGCCGCCCTGGCCGCCGAGAAGCGGCCCGACCTGCTGGGGGGCGTCGTCGTGATCAAGGGCGTGGGCGAGGCAGTTGCGGAGAAGGGGGGGCGGGTCGGCTCGGCGCCGAAGCCGGTGACCTTGATCCCGTACTACGCCTGGGCCAACCGCGGAAAGGCCGAGATGGCCGTCTGGCTCGCGCGCGATCCGTCACGGGCCCGCCCGGTCCGCGAGCCCGGCCTGGCGGCGAAGGCGAAGGTGGCCGCCTCACCGAAGGCCGCCTACCCGCAGCGCGTCAACGACCAGTACGATCCCGAGTCGTCGGACGATGGGACCGGCTACATGCACTGGTACCCGCAGAAGGGGAACCTGGCGTGGGTCGAGTACGCGTTCGACGCCCCGGTGACCGTGTCGGAGTCGTCGGTGTACTGGTTCGACGATACCGGCGGCGGCAGCGTCCGCGTCCCCGCGTCGTGGCGGTTGCTCTACAAGGACGGGCAGGAGTGGAAGCCGGTCGTCCTCAAAGAGCAGCCCGGCGTGGCCCGGGACCGCTGGAACACCGTGACGTTCGCGCCGCTGACCACCAGTGCCCTCCGCCTCGAGATCCAGGCGCAGAAGGACTGGTCGGTCGGCGTGCACGAGTGGAGCATCCGGTAGGGCAGCCGGGGGAGGACATGCACTACGCCTGGGAGGACAGCCCGGTCGGCCGGTTGTTGATTGGCGGCGACGAGCGCGGGCTTCGCTTCGTCCTCTTCGAGGAAGGCCGCGCGCCCGTCGTGCCCGAGCCCGGGTGGCGGGAAGACCCGGCGGCCGTGGCCGACGCGGTCACGCAGCTGCGGGAGTACTTCGCCGGAGTGCGGCGCCGCTTCGACCTCCCCCTGGCCCCGGCCGGGACGCCCTTCCAGCTGCGGGTCTGGGAGGCGCTGCGGCAGATTCCTTACGGCGAGACGGTGTCGTACGGCGAGCTGGCCAGGCGCGTGGGGTGCCCGAACGGGTCGCGGGCCGTGGGGCTGGCCAACGGCGCGAACCCGTTGTCGATCGTGGTGCCGTGCCACCGGGTCGTCGGCGCCGGCGGCAGACTGGTTGGCTACGGAGGGGGGCTTGGAGCGAAGCGGTGGTTGCTGGCGCTCGAGCAGGGAAGCAGGCGGATGTTGAACCTGTAACCGGGAACGCGAGAGCGGAGGACGGAAACGGGGGACATTCTTTCCGCCGCCCGTTCCCGCAATCATTGAGGGGCATTCCGATGAATCGACGCGACTTCATGAAGACGACGGTGGTGGCGACGGCGGCGAGCGCGATCGGGACCAGGGCTGCGGGGGCGAAGACCGTGCAGGCCAACGATCGCATCCAGGTGGGCTACATCGGCTGCGGCGCCCGGGCACACCAGCTCATGGATGCGACCGTGGCCCAGCCCGGCATCGAGGTCGTGGGGCTGTGCGACGCCTACGCGGGCCGGATCGAGCGGGCGCAGGCGCGGGTTGGCGGGCGGGCGCAGGTCTACCGCGACTACAAGGAGCTGCTCGCGAACCCCGCGATCGACGCGGTCTTCATCGTGACCCCCGACCACTGGCACAAGACGATGACCCTCGACGCGCTGGCCGCGAAGAAGGACATCTACATCGAGAAGCCGTTCACCTTCACGGTGGACGACGGCGTCGCGCTGGTCGATGCCGTGAAGAAGTCGGACCGCATCCTCCAGGTGGGCAGCCAGAGCGTCAGCTCGGCGGAGTACGGCACGGTGCGCGAGCTGATCCAGGGCGGCAAGATCGGCAAGGTCGTCATGGTGCGGGCGGCCTACAACCGCAACAGCGACAGCGGGGCCTGGCTCTACCCGATCCCGCCCGACGCCAGCCCGAAGACCGTCAACTGGGAGCAGTTTCTCGGGCCTGCGCCGAAGCGGCCCTTCGACCTGGCGCGCTTCTTCCGGTGGCGCTGCTACTGGGACTACTCGGGCGGCGTCGCGACCGACCTGTTCGTGCACCTGGTGTCGTGGATGCACTTCGCCACCGGCGCCAAGGCGCCGAAGATGGTGGTGGCGACCGGCGAGACCTACAAGTACGGCAAGACCCACGAGGTGCCCGACACGGTCAACGCGCTGCTGACCTACCCGGAGGGGTTCACCGCCAACCTGACCTGCACCTTCAACAACGAGCAGGGCGCCGAGTCGGGCATGGAGATTCTCGGGACCAACGGCAGCCTGGTCGTCCGCGGCGGCACGGTGACCTTCAAGCCCGAGCCGCGGCGCGAGGACAACCGGTGGGTCGTGGCCTCGTGGCCCGAGGCGATGGAGAAGGCCTACTACGACGACCCCAAGGTGCAGGCGATCGAGTCGCCGTTCCTGTGGGATCCAAAGATGGCGGGCGGCGTCGAGACCTGGGTCGCCGAGGGGCGCGACGACACCTACACCCACATTGCGAACTTCTTCGCGTCGGTCAAGTCGCGCAAGCAGCCGGTCGAGGATGCCTTGTTCGGCCACCGCGCGGCGGCCTGCGCGCACATGGTGAACCGGTCGATCCGCGAGAAGACGTTCGTCGAGTGGGATGCCGCCAACGAGCGGATGAAGGGATAAGAGGAGGGCAGGTCCGATGATTCGCAGCCGCCGGGAATTCTTGTCCGACAGTGCCGTCGTCCTGGCAGGGGCCGCCGTGCTCGGCGACCCCGCCACCTTGTTGGCCGCCCCCCCGCCCGCGAAGTGGCCCATCGGGTGCTTCAACCGCCCGTGGGCCCAGTGGCCGTTCGCCGAGACGCTGAAGGGTGTCAAGGCCGCCGGGTACGGCCTGACCGGCCTGCTCACCCGCACGAAGATGGACCGGTTCATCGCCGACGATGCGACGCCCGAGTACCTCGAGGGGCTGAAGGCCGCGATTGCCGCCAGCGGGGTGAAGGCGGTCATGGGGGCGCTCAGGAGCCGCCACGACGTCCCGCTGGAACAGACCACCGCCAGCCTTCACAAGCAGATCGACAACGCGGCCTTCCTCGGCCTGCAGTCGGTCATGACCTTCGGCATCGACAACCCGGCGCAGCTCGACCACTACTTCAAGGCGATGGCCGATGCGGCCGCGTACGGCCAGGAGAAGGGCGTCCAGGTCGTGATGAAGCCGCACGGGGGCAGCAGCGGCGCCTCCGACGAGATCATCGCCGCGATGAAGAAGGTCAACCACCGCAACTTCTCCATCTGGTACGACGCCGGGAACATCATCTACTACACCGGCAAGGACCCGATCGAGGAGCTGAAGCCGATCGTCCAGTACGTCACCGGGTTCTGCGCGAAGGACTGCGGCCAGCCGAAAGGCGACGTGATGATCCAGTTCGGCACCGGCAAGGTGGACTTCAGGGGCGTCTTCAAGGTGATGAAGGACGCGGGGTTCAACGGCCCGATCATGGTCGAAGGCGTGGCCCCGGGCGAGACGCCCGAGGCGGTGGCCGCCAACGCCCGCGCCAACCGCGAGTTCCTCGAGAAGGTTCTGGCGAGCCTGTAGCACGCGGCAGCCGTTCGGGCTGTTCGCGAGGAGATATCGATGCCACACCACACAACCCGTCGCGACTTCCTCAAGGCCTCGGTGGCCGGGACGCTCGGCGCCGCGGCCGGCCTGCGGGCGATCGGCCTGGGCGCGCAGGGAAGCGTCGCGGGCCGCCTGGCCGTCTGCAGCTGGTCGCTGCAGCCGGCCTCAGCAGACGACCTGTTCTCGAAGCTGGCCGCCACCGGCCTGACCCGGGTGCAGATCGCCCTCGACCCGATCCGGACGAACGAGGGCGGGGGATGGGCCGACTTCGGCGCCAGGGCCTCGAAGCGCGGCGTGATGCTCGTCTCCGGGATGATCGCCACGGTTGGCGAGGACTACTCCACGCTCGAGAGCATCCGCCGCACCGGCGGCGTGGTGCCCGACGCCACCTGGCCCGAGACGTGGAAGAACATCCAGGCCGACCTCGAGCTGGCCTCCAAGCTCGGCCTCGGCCTGGTGAGCTTCCACGCCGGCTTCCTGCCCCACGAGGAGAGCGACCCCACCTTCGCGACGCTCCAGGGCCGGCTTCGCCAGATTGCCGACCTGGCGGCCTCCAAGAAGGTGCAGGTCGCGCTCGAGACCGGCCAGGAGGAGGCGGCGACGCTCGCCACCTTCCTGAAGAAGCTCGAGCGGCAGAACGTCGGGGTCAACTTCGACCCGGCGAACATGATCCTGTACGACAAGGGCGACCCAGTGGCCGCGCTGAAGGTGCTGTCGCCCTGGCTGCGCCAGGTCCACCTGAAGGACGCGGTGCGAACGAAGACGCCGGGGGAGTGGGGCGAGGAAGTGCGGCTCGGCACCGGCCAGGTGAACTGGAAGGCGTTCTTCAGCACGCTGGACTCGGTCGGCTTCAAGGGCAACCTGTGCATCGAGCGCGAGGCCGGCAAGGAGCGGGTGGCCGACATCCGCGCCGCGCGCGAGTACGTGGAGAAGCTGGTGGGGAAGTAACGGCGAACGCAATCTGAAGACCCATCCCACGCGTACCAGCGGTTGAGAGGCGCGGGCGCGCCTCGCGCGTCTCAACCGCACCCGGGGCCTGGAGTTCAACGCATGCCGCTCGTCATCGTGGCCCTGGGGATCGCGGCGCTGCTCGCGCTGATCCTCTTCCTCAAGCTCAACTCGTTCCTGGCGTTCGTCATCGTGTCGCTCGGGGTGGCCCTGGCCGAGGGGATGGGCCTCCACGAGGCGGTGGCGTCGATCGAGAAGGGGATCGGCGACACCCTCGGCATCCTCGTCATGATCCTCGGCCTCGGGGCGATGCTGGGCAAGCTGGTCGCCGACAGCGGGGCCGCCGAGCGCATCACCTCGAGCCTGATCGGCCTCTTCGGCCTCGGCCGCGTGCAGTGGGCCCTGATGCTCACCGCGTTCATCGTCGGGGTCCCGCTGTTCTACGACGTCGGCTTCGTGATCATGATGCCGATCGTCTTCGCCGTCGTCGCCTCCACCGGCGTGCCGCTGCTGTACGTCGGGCTCCCGACGCTCGCTTCGCTGTCGGTCACCCACGGGTACCTCCCGCCGCACCCGGCCCCGACCGCCATCGCGACGATGTTCGGCGCCGACATCGGGAAGACGCTGGTGTACGGCGTCCTGATCGCGATCCCGGCAATCATCGTCGCAGGCCCGATCCTGTCGCGCGGCCTGCGGAAGGTGAACGCGCGGCCGATGGACGAGTTCACCGCGGCGCCCTCGGCCGTCGAGCGAAGCCTCCCGGGTTTCGCCACCAGCGTCGTCTCGGCGCTGCTGCCGGTGATCCTGATCGGCTCGGCCACCATCGCCGCCTACCTTCTACCCGAGGGCAACGCGGTGCGCCGGGTGCTCGGATGGGCAGGCAACCCGGTGATCGCCATGCTCGTGTCGCTGCTGCTGGCGATCTACACGCTCGGGCTGGCCAGGGGCCGCGAGATGGGCGACATCATGGCGTCGCTCGCCCACTCGATCTCGAGCCTGACCATGGTGATGCTGATCATCGGGGGGGCGGGCGCGCTGAAGCAGGTGCTGGTGGACAGCGGCGTCAGCGCCTACATCGGCGGCCTGCTGAAGGGGTCGGCGGTGTCGCCGCTGGTGCTGGGGTGGCTGATTGCGACGGTCCTGCGGGTGTGCGTCGGCTCGGCGACCGTGGCCGGCATCACCACCGCGGGCATCATCCTGCCGCTGGTCAGCACGTCCGGCGTCAACCCCGAGCTGATGGTGCTGGCGATCGGCTCGGGCAGCCTGATGCTGGCGCACGTGAACGACGGCGGCTTCTGGCTGGTGAAGGAGTACTTCAACCTGAGCATCGTGGACACGATCAAGACCTGGACGGTGATGGAGACGGCGGTCGGGGTCACCGGCCTGCTGGGCGTCCTGGTGCTGAACGCGTTCATCTGACCAGGGCGAGATAGCATAAGGGCATGGCACCTCTTCCGCTGATCTTCGACGCACACCTCGATCTCTCGATGAACGCGCTCGAGTGGAACCGCGACCTGCGCTGGACGGTCGACGAGATCCGCGCGTCCGAGCGGGGGATGGCCGACAAGCCCGATCGGGGGCGCGGGACCGTGTCGTTCGAGGCGATGCGCCGAGGCAACGTCGGCATCTGCGTGGCGACGTTGATCGCCCGATTCGTGCGCCCGGGGAACCAGATCCCCGGGTGGCACTCGCAGCAGCAGGCCTGGGCGCAGACGCAGGGGCAGCTGGCCTGGTACCGCGCGATGGAAGAGGCCGGCGAGATGGCGCAGATCACGACGCTCGCCGAGCTCGAGCGGCACCTGAAGCTCTGGGAAGAGGGCGGGCGCTCCGGCCCCATCGGCTACGTCCTCAGTCTTGAAGGGGCCGATTCACTGGTCTCGCTCGAGCACCTCGCCCGCGCGCACGCGCGGGGCCTGCGGGCCGTCGGCCCAGCCCATTACGGGCCCGGCATCTACGCGCAGGGAACCAACGCCTGCGGCGGGCTCGGCGTGAAGGGGCGCGAGCTGCTGAAGGAGATGGAGCGGCTGAACGTCATCCTCGACGTCAGTCACCTGTGCGACGAGAGCTTCTGGGAAAGTCTCGAGGTGTTCGGCGGGCCGGTGTGGGCGAGCCACAGCAACTGCCGCTCGCTCGTCCCGCACGTCCGGCAGTTCTCGGACGACCAGTTGAAGGCGCTCATCGAGCGTGGCGCCGTCGTCGGCGCCGCCCTCGACGCGTGGATGCTGGCTCCGGGGTGGGAGCGTGGGCGCTCGACGCCGCGGGGGATGGATGTCACCCTCGCGCGGGTCGTGGACCACATCGACCACGTCTGCCAGCTCGCGGGCAACTCGCGGCACGCCGGCATCGGGTCCGACCTCGACGGCGCGTTCGGGACCGAGCAGTGCCCGGCCGACGTGGACACCATCGCCGACCTGCAGAAGATCCCGTCGCTCCTCGCCGCGCGCGGCTACTCGGCCGAGGACGTGGAGAACGTTCTGAGCGCCAACTACCTCAGATTCCTGAGAGAGGCTTGGCGCTAGTCACCGCGCGTCAAGCTCTTCGAGCCGCGACTCGGCCTCCTCGAGACCGATGCCGTGGCGAAGGCGCATCGTGGCGACGCCAACCGGGGGCGGGTAGACCTTGCCCGCGGCGCGCCGCGGCTCGACGTACTCGACCACCTCGAACAGCGCGTGGCAGGCCGCCTCGTAGCTGACGCCCGCCAGGTCGCTGATGTAGCGCGTGGAGCGATCGATCAGCTTCAGGTTGCTCGGCACCACCCAGATCATCCGGTTCCCGAGCACCCGGCCCAGCCGTACCATCGTGCAGGTGGACAGCGCGTTCAGCAGCATCTTCACGCCGATCCGGACCAGCGGGTCGAGCAGGAACGGCGTGTCGGCAACCGGGAGGACCACCGTCTGCCCCGCCGCCTGCGCCGCCGCCGACGTCCGCAGCCCGTGGAGGTCGGCGTGCCGGCCAACGGCGATGAGGGCGGCGTCGGCCTCGACGGCGGTGGCCGCCTCGATCTGGCGTGAGAAGGTCGAGCCGGCCTCCTTCACCAGGGGGAGGTCGGAGGTCGTCACGACCACCGTCACCGCGTCGCCGGCGCGCGTGAGCCGATGCTGCAGGCCGTCGAGGCCGATGCGGAAGCGCATCAGGTCGTGGTGGCCGATCTCGCGCACGACCGCCGCCTGCCGGGAGGCCGCCTCGGCGTCCAGCAGCTTGCGCAGGTCGCGCTCGGTCCATTCGATGGTCTGGGGTTCGCGCCGCAGCAGCGTCCGCCACGCCCCCTCGGTCCTCTGCTCACCGGTGAACAGGAAGGCCCACGACTCGGCCGCCTCGGTGTCGTCCCACTTGCGGAACGGCGGCGTGCAGAAGGTGGGGCTCCGCTCGGTGGTGTCGGTGAGGACGTCCACCGCCAGGGTGTGCGCAAAGTACGAAGTCCGGCCGCCGCGGCGGTAGATGCGCTCCTCCGTCTCGACGAGACCGGCCAGCGGTCCCAGGATCGCGTCACCGCAAAGCGTTCCGTGCAGCGCCTCGAGCCCGGACCTGATCTCGGCCGGAACCTCCTCGGGCCGCCCGACCCCGGCCTCGTGCCTCCCGCGCTCGCCGACCAGCTCGCGCACGACCATCTCGAGGACGGTCAGCATGGCCAGCAGTTCCATGCTGGTGGCCTGCATGCGGGTCGAGCCCGTGATGGCCATCGGGCCAGAGGCGAGGTTGACCTTTTCGATGCGCGCCTCGTCGAGCACCTCGCGGCTGCGGCGGACGGGGCGAAGGTCCTCGTCGGGGTTGTTGTAGACGAAGAAGACCCGCGCCCCGGTCTCCAGGGCTTGCCAGGCCGTGCCGATGACGAACGAGGTCTCGCCCCCCTCGGTGATCGCGAAGAGCGTGTCGCCCTTCTCCAGGCCGAGGTCCTGGACCTGCCGCTGCCCGAACGGAGCAAAGTCTTCGAACCCCTCCACCGACTTGATCAGCGCGTAGTCGCCGCCGGCCATGGCGCCGCGGGTGCGGTGCTCCCACCCGCCCGGGGCGGGCTGTTCGAGGCCGCGCGCCGCCCAGTTCTGCCAGAAGGCACGCCAGGCGGCGTCGAGCTGGATGCTGAGGCGGCCGGTGGCGCCGCAGCCCGTGAAGAACAGCCTGCCGCCCCTTCGCAGCGTCTCGAGGGCAGCCGAGGCCATGCGCGCCGCCTGGCCGCTGGCCGACCATTCGCGGTACTTGTGGACCACGTCGCCGTCCACGTCGAAGAGCGCGGCCAGGCCCTCCTCGGTGCTACGGCGGGCGACCGCGCTGAGATCGGCCGTTCGCGGGTGGGCCGACTCGGTGAGAAGCGAGCCGAGGTGGAAGTCGGATGCGATCTCGAGGAACTGCTCGGCCCGTTCGCGTGCGGTGAGGGATTGTGTCGGCATAAGGACGAGGGACCCATTGGGGGGCGTGCCCCTCGATTATAGGCCACGGTCCGGCCGGGTGCCCGATGCTGGCGCCCGCCGGGCCGTCCGTGGTGGAATACCGTCGCCGGCGAGCGACGTCATGCCAGCGAACCTCACCCCGAGCGTGTGGGGCTCGGGCGCCTTCGACGGCCAGACCGCCCACCGCGATCACGTGCTGGCGGACGGCGACATCGTCGAGATTCACGAGTAGGATCGCGAGGTACACCACGGCCGCCGAAGACATGCGCAAGCGTCACTCTTCGTGTTCTTTGTGATCTTTGTGGTTCAATTCGTCCGTGAGGGCCCGTGGCGGCCGGTCACATAGAGGAGAGCATGGCAATGTTTCGTCGAGCGACAGCGATGATCGGGGTTGCCTTGGCGCTGGTGGCGCCCGTAGCCCTCGCAGCCAGTGCGCCGGTGCAGGGGGATAGCCCGATTGGCATCTTCCTGAGGTGCACCGGGCAGGACGATCCCCTGCGCGCGCTGCAGGCGGTCAAGTCGATGGGCGTGAGCACGATCCAGGTCAGCCGTCTTCCCGACCGCTTCTACAGCCCCGAGGGGGCTCGCGAGTTCGCGGGCATGCTGCGCGACACCGGCATCCGCGCCGACTCGGTGGTGGTCGTGTTCGACGGCGAGAGCTACCGCGACCGGGACGCTGTGGTCCGGACGGTCGGGTTTCGCCCGCTGCACCTGATTCCCGAGCGCCTGGCGTACGCACGCCGGTGCGTCGACTTCGCGCGGGCGATCGGCGCGCGGATCGTGACGTTCCACATGGGCTTCCTGCCGGCCGATCCCGAAGACGAGGCCTACCGCGCCATGCTGAAGGCGGTCACCGACATCGCGTCGTACGCCGCGAGCCAGGACGTGACCATCTCGCTCGAGACTGGCCAGGAGACCGGCGAGCAGCTGGCCGCGTTCCTGAACGAAATCACCGTCGCGCGCGTGGGGGTCAACTTCGACCCCGCCAACCTCGTGATCTACGGTGTGGACTCGCCGTCGCGCGCGCTGCAGCACTTCGTCACCCGGGTCACCTCGGTGCACGTAAAGGACGCGCTGCTGCCGGAGAAGCCGGGTGCGATGGGCCGTGAGGTCAGGCCCGGCGAGGGGCGCGCCGAGCTGGCCGAGTGCTTCCTGATGCTGAAGGCATCGGGCTTCCGCGGTGCACTGGTAATCGAGAACTACGTCGCCCGTGGTCTGAAGACCGACCCGATGGACGAGCTTCGCGGCGCGAAGGCCTTCATCGAGAAGACCTGGTAGACCCGCTCATCGCCAAACCCGGCCCGCCTCTGCTATGCTCTGAAACTCTTGAGCGGGCATGTTCAGCGAGGGTTCACTGGCTCAGCGGCAGGTCGAAGGGAACGCGGGCGAGGCGGCGAGGCGCGGGCGCGTTGGCGGTGTCCTGATCCGCGTCGGCATCGCCGTTCTCATGACCGCCCTCGCGCTCGTGGCCAGCGAGTGGGGCCTGCGGTATCACTACCGCGGGGTGGGCTCGAGCGGCCACGATGGGGACTACTTCTCGAAGCGGCCCGAGGTCCGGCGCAACAGCCTCGGGTTCCGGGAGCGGGAGATCCCGCCCAAGACACCTGATCAGTACCGGATCGTCGTCGTCGGCGACTCCTTCACGTTCGGGCAGGGCCTGGATGAGCGCGACCGCCTTTCGAACGTGCTCGCGACGCACCTCGGGCCCCGGTACGAGGTCTTCAACTTCGGGAGGCGCGGCGCCAACCTGGACGACCACCTCGCAATCCTCGACCGGGCGCTGAGCGTGTCGCCCGACTTCGTGCTGCTGCAGTTGTTCACGAACGACTTCGAGCTGTCGGAGGCGAGGCGGCCGCGACACTACCCCCTCCTGCCGGCCGCGGCCGACCGGACGATGGGGCGTTCGTCGCTCACCTACCTTCTCGTGCGGCGCGGCTGGATCCGTCTGCAGGAGGTCGTGGGCCTTGCCGACAGCTACGCGGGCTATCTCGAGCGGCGGCTGCGCGACCCGGCGTCGCGTGACTCGGTGAAGACGTCAGCGCTTTTGCGCCGGTTGTTCAGGATGGCGCGGGCGGCCGGCGCCGGTGTGGGCGTGGTGATGTTCCCGGCAACCGACACCTTCGGCCCCGGCGGCAGCGGCTACCCTTACGGCTACCTGCACGAGCGAGTGCGCCTGATCTGCCGCGACCAGGGGGTCGGGTGCGTCGATCTCTTTTCGGCGCTGTCGCGGGTGCCCGACCCGCGCATCTGGTGGGTGAGCGCCGTCGATGCCCATCCCAGCGCGGCCGCCAACCGGCGGGCCGCGGGGGAGGTGGTGGCCGCCTTCGCGTCGGAGTGGGGCGGGCGGTGATCGAAGGAAGCGAGCCGGCGGTCCCATGAGCAACCCTGTCTTCGTCCTCGGCATCTCCGGCTTTTACCACGACGCCGCTGCCGCGCTCGTCCGCGACGGCGAGATCGTGGCAGCCGCGCAGGAAGAGCGCTTTACCCGCGTCAAGCACGACCCCGGGTTTCCGCAGCTCGCGATCGACTATTGCCTCCGCGAGGGGGGCATCGAGCCGGGAGACCTCGACGCGGTTGCGTTCTACGAGAAGCCGCTCACCAAGTTCGAACGGCTGCTCGAAACCTACCTGTCCTTCGCCCCTTCCGGCTTCGCCAGCTTCCGCCAGGCCCTGCCCATCTGGCTCCGCCAGAAGCTGCACCTGCCGCGGGTGATGGACCGGGGGCTGCGCGGCGGGTTCAAGGGCCGCTACGTCTTCCCTGAGCACCACGAGTCGCACGCGGCCAGCGCGTTCTTCCCCTCCCCCTTCGAGGAGGCCGCGATCCTCACGATCGACGGGGTGGGCGAGTGGGCGACGGCGGCCCTCGGCTTCGGCCGGGGGAACCGGGTCGAGCTGACCCACGAGTTGCGCTTCCCCCACTCGCTCGGCCTGCTGTATTCCGCGTTCACCTACTACACGGGCTTCAAGGTGAACTCGGGCGAGTACAAGCTCATGGGCCTCGCCCCGTACGGCGAGCCGCGCTACGCGGAGCTGATCCTCGAGAAGCTGCTCGACCTGAAGGAGGACGGATCGTTTCGCCTCGACCTGCAGTACTTCAACTACTGTCAGGGCCTGACGATGACGAGCGAGCTGTTCCATCGCCTGTTCGGAGGGCCGCCCCGCCAGCCCGAGTCACCCGTGACCGATCGCGACATGGACCTCGCCGCCAGCATCCAGGTCGTGACCGAGGAGATCGTCTCGCGCATGGCGCGGCACCTCCACGGCCTGACCGGGATGAAGAACCTGTGCCTGGCGGGAGGTGTCGCCCTCAACTGCGTCGCCAATGGCCGCCTGCGGCGCGAGGGGCCGTTCGAGGGCCTGTGGATCCAGCCTGCCGCCGGCGACGCCGGCGGCGCGCTCGGCGCCGCGCTTCTCGTGTGGCATCAGCTCATGGGGCGCGAGCGCCGGCCGCGCTCCTGCGACAGCATGCAGGGCGCCCTGCTCGGTCCGGCGTTCGACGACGCGCAAATCAAGGCGGTCCTTGATCGGGCCGGCGCCTGCTACCACCAGTACGACGACGAGACGATGCTCGAGCAGGTGGTGTCGCTGCTCGCCAGCGAGAAGGTGGTCGGCCGCCTGCAGGGGCGCATGGAGTTCGGCCCGCGGGCCTTGGGCAGCCGCAGCATCCTGGGCGACGCCCGCAGCACCCGGATGCAGTCGGTGATGAACCTGAAGATCAAGTTCAGGGAGTCGTTCCGCCCCTTCGCCCCGTCCGTGCTCCAGGAGCACGCCCACGAGTACTTCTCGATGGACCCGGAGGTCGAGAGCCCCTACATGCTGCTGGTTGCCGACGTGCGCCCCGACAAGCGGGTGAACGACGACGGGCGGCGCGCCGGCCTGCGGGGGATGGAACTGCTCAAGGCGAAGCGCTCGGTCGTTCCCGCCATCACGCACGTGGACTACTCGGCCCGCGTGCAGACGGTCGAGCGCGACCGCCACGCCTCGTACCACCGGCTGATCAGCCGGTTCCACGAGGCGACCGGCTGCCCGGTCGTCATCAACACGAGCTTCAACGTGCGCGGCGAGCCGATCGTCTGCTCGCCCGAGGATGCCCTGAACTGCTTCCTGAACACCGGCATGGACGCCCTGGTCATGGAGCACTTCCTCCTGCTCAAGGCGGAGCAGCCCGCGTCGCTGCTCGGCAACCAGGAGGAGTACCTGAAGGCCTTCAAGCTCGACTAGCAGGCGGCTGACCGCGATGAACTTTCGAGACCTCAACCTCCGACCCAACGACCGCGAGCTCCGGCAGTTCTCGGCCCTGTGGCTCGTCGGTTTCGGCCTGCTCGGCGCGATCGTGGCCTGGCGCGCCGGCGCCTTCGCCTCGGGCATCCCTCCCGGCTGGCACGCGCCGTGGCGCCTGCCGATCGCCCTCTGGGGGATCGCGGCGATGGGGGCCGCCGTCGGCCTGGCCGTCCCCCGCGCGATCCGGCCGGTCTACGTCGCCTGGATGGTGGCCGCGTTCCCCATCGGGTGGGCCGTCAGCCAGCTGTTGCTCGCGCTGGTCTACTACGTGTTGTTCACCGCGTTCGGCCTGGTGTTTCGGATCGCCGGCCGCGACGCCCTTGGCCGGTCGTTCGATCGCGGCGCGTCGAGCTACTGGGTCGCGCGCAAGCCGGCAAGCAGCCTCGAGCGGTACTTCAGGCAGTTCTGAGAGGAACCGGGATGGTGGATCGCGACTCCGTCGATCGCTTCGAGAAGGCGGCCGCCGCGCCGCGCGCGTCGCTGGCCGCCGAGCTGTGGCAGTTTCTCGCGCACAACAAGAAGTGGTGGCTGCTGCCGATCGTGATCGTGTTCGCGCTGCTGGGGGCGTTGATGCTGCTTGGCGGCACCGCGGCTGCGCCGTTCATCTACACGCTGTTCTAGGGTTCCGTCGGCGGATCTCCTTGCACGGCCCTCGACCACGCGCAGGCCCTCGGCCTGTTCCTGCACTTCAAGCTGCAGGAGACCGAGAACGACGACACTATCCGCGAGGATCGTGGCCCCGCCCCGACGGCCCTCGACCAGGGAGAGCTGGGCGTCGAGCGGAAGCTCTACCTGCGCGAGCTGGTCGCGCGATTCGGTTACGAGCTGGCGCTCAACTGGAACCTCGGCGAGGAGAACACGCAGACACCGGATCAGCAGCGTGCGATGGCGCGCTTCATCCGTGAGACCGACCCATATCCCCACCCGATCGTCATCCACACCTACCCCCATCTGCAGGACAAGGTCTACGTTCCCCTGCTCGGCGCCCAGTCGGGGTTGAGTGGCATTTCGCTGCAGAACCACTGGCGCACCGCCCACCAGCGCGTCCTCAAGTGGATCACCGAGTCGGAGAAGGCTGGCAGGCCCTGGGTGGTCGCCAACGACGAGCAGAACCCGCATTTCACAGGGGTGCCGCCCGATCCAGGCTACGAGGGACACGACGGCGTGGCGCGTCCCGGCAAGATCTACGTCGTCTACCTGCCCGACGGCGGCACGACCGCGCTCGATCTCGGCCCGGCGAAGGCGGAGTACAGCGTCCGGTGGTACGATCCGAGGAACGGCGGTCCGCTTCTGCCGGGCAGCGTGACCTCGGTCACGGGGCCCGGTGTTGCGACGCTCGGCCAGCCGCCTCGCGATCCCGGCGACGACTGGGTGATCCTGGTCAGGCGGCGCGGTGAGGACACGGAGTGACTCACATGAAGCACGCTCGATCGATGCTGCTGGTCTTGCTGGTTGGGGCGGTGGGGGCGGGCGCCGCCGCGGCGCAGGGCGACGCCGACAGGAAGGAGTGGGTTCCGATCTTCAACGGGAAGAACCTCGACGGCTGGGATGTGAAGATCACCGGCCACGACCTGAACGACAACGCCGGCAACACCTTCCGGGTCGAGAACGGGGTGCTGAAGACCGCCTACGATGCCTACGGTCAGTCGTTCGGCAACCGCTTCGGCCACCTCTTCTACCGTCAGAAGCTCTCCCACTACGTCGTGGCGGTGGAGTACCGCTTCGTCGGCGAGCAGGCGCCCGGCGCGCCCGACTGGGCGTTCCGCAACAGCGGCGTCATGGTGCACTCCCAATCGGCCCGCAGCATGACGAAGGGGCAGGACTTCCCGGTCAGCATCGAGGTGCAGCTGCTCGGCGGGCCGGAGACAGGCGAGCGCACGACCGCGAACCTGTGCACCCCCGGCACCAACGTCGAGATGGACGGCAAGCTGGTGACCCAGCACTGCGTCAACTCGACCTCCAGGACGTATCGCGGCGACCAGTGGGTGCGCGTCGAGGTCGAAGTGCTCGGCGGCGCGTCGATCAGGCACATCGTCGAGGGGCAGACGGTGCTCGCGTACCAGAAGCCCCAGGCCGGCGGCGGCAACGTGACCAGCGCCGACCCTTCCGTGGTAAAAGACGGGGCCCTGCTCGAGGAGGGGTACATTGCCCTTCAGAGCGAGAGTCACCCGATCGAGTTCCGGAAGGTGGAGCTGCTGAACCTCGTTGGCTGCACCGACCCGAAGGCCGCGAACTTCAAGAGCTACTACGTGAAGTCCGACAACGCCGCGTGCCGGTACCGGTAAGGCCACCGCACAGCTGAGCGTCCCCTCCGGGGTCGGGAGTAATTAGAAGTCGTGCCGGATTTCCGATTTCCAATTACTCCCGACCCCAATCCTTCCGTCCGTGGCACGGCCATTGCTGCGACAGAGCGCAAGCGCGTCGTGAGGGCCGGAGGACGGTATGTGGAGCTATTTCGCCAAGGGCGGCCCCGTGATGTGGCCGCTTCTGGTTCTGTCGATTCTCGCCGTCGTGGTGATCGTGTGGCGGTGGCTCGCGCTTCGCGAGGCCACGAGGAACGCGGCGTCGCTGATGGCGGCCCTGAAGGAGCGGCTGCTCGCGCGCGATCCGATGGGTGCGGTGGCGGCGTGCGATGCTCACCCGGGGGCCGTGGCAAGCATCGTCCGCGCCGGCCTGCTGCGCCTCGGGCGCCCCAAGGACGAGATCGAGCTGGGGCTGCAGGATGCGTCGGCGCACGAGCTCATGGCGCTCGAGCGCGGCTTGCCCGTGCTCGCCACAGTCGCGATGGTCGCGCCCCTTCTCGGCTTCCTCGGGACCGTCACAGGGATGATCAACTCCTTCGACGCGCTGGCGGCCGTGGGACTGAACAACCCCGCGGCCGTCGCATCCGGCATTTCCGAGGCGCTGATCACCACGGCGGCCGGCCTCATGATCGCCATCCCCGTGCAGATGGCCTACAACTACTTCGTGGTGCGGGTGAACGTCACGGTCCGCGACATGGAGGCGGCTGCCAACCTCGTGCTCGAGGCGCTGACCGATGTCCGCTTGAGCGAGACCGGCGGCGAGCGGGCGGCTGCGCCGCGTCTCGCCGTTCCGAACCCCAACCCGGCGGCGGCGCGGTAGGAGGAGGGCCGCATGCGCCTCCACAGGCCGCGCACGACGCTGCGGGGGGTGATCCCGACGGCCACGATGGCCGACATCGCCTTCCTGCTGATCATCTTCTTCATGGTCACGACGGCATACAGCCTCGATCGGACCGCGCTCGAGCTGCCCCAGACCGCCGAGCAGCAGCAGGCGCCGAAAGGGGCCGCGCTGGTCGTGATTGCGCCCGACGACACGTTCCGCTTCTCGGCCGGCGAGGAGGATGCCAAGCTCGTTGAAGGGCTGGAAGGGCTGGGGACCGCTGTCCGGCAGGTGACTGCCGCCAACAGGCTTCAGCCGTTCAGCATCAAGGCGGACAGGCGGGTGAAGTACCGCACCATCGACGCCGTGCTGGAGCAGTTGCGGCAGGCGGGGGCCGAGAACATCACGCTGCTGTCGCGCGGGGAGAACGAGCGATGAGGGTCCCGCGCCGCGAGGTGCCGTCGGAGATTCCAACCGCGTCGATGGCGGACGTGGCCTTTCTCCTGATCATCTTCTTCCTGGTCGCTTCCTTCTACAGCGTGACGCGGGGCGTGCAGTTCTCGCTCCCGCGCCACGACGAGGCGACCGTCAACGTCGAGCCCGAGGCGTCGGTGCTCGTCGAGATCGCGCCCGACGCCTCGCTGCGGGTGGACGGGCGTTCGATGCCGCTCGCCCACCTGCCCGGCTACCTGCGGCCCAGGCTGGTGGCGAACCCGGCGAAGCCGGTGATCATCCGGACCGACCTGGACGCGTCGTACTCGGCGATGACCGACGTGTTCGACGAACTCCGCCAGGCCGGTGTCCGCAACGTCGTCATCCCTACGCAGGCCGAGCTTGCGTTGTACGGGCTGGAGGGACAGCGGTGACCGACCAACCGCAGGCTCGCCCGCCCGACCGCCGGGAGGGACGCGCCCGCGAGGAGCTGGCGCTGGCCGAGCGCTGGCTGAGGAGGGACCCGCGCGACCGAAAGTGGGTGGCCCGGGGTGTCGCCGTCGCGCTGTTGCTGCACGCGGGTGTCCTGTTTGCGCGCATGCCTGGCTGGGGGGCCGAGCCGAAGCGGGTGGAGCCGCCGCAGGAGCAGGCCATGCAGGTGCAGTTCCT
>DAOPQX010000003.1:0-30661 GCA_035348395.1 Vicinamibacterales bacterium
ATCCCCTCGGTCGTGCCGGCCACCTTGAAGTCCATGTCGCCGTAGTGGTCCTCGGCGCCGGCGATGTCGGTGAGGACCGCGTACTTGCCGGTCGACTCGTCCATCACCAGGCCCATGGCCACGCCGGCGACGGGGGAGGCGAGCGGGACCCCGGCGTCCATCATCGCCAGCGATCCGCCGCACACCGACGCCATCGAGGACGAGCCGTTCGACTCGAGGATGTCCGACACCACGCGGACGGTGTAGGGGAACTTCTCCTCGGTTGGAAGCACCGGAAGCAGCGACCGCTCGGCGAGAGCGCCGTGGCCGACCTCGCGCCGCCCGGGGCCGCGCAGGAACGCGACCTCGCCGACCGAGAAGGGCGGGAAGTTGTAGTGGAGCATGAAGCGCTTGTAGTGCTCGCCGCTCACCATCTCGACCTTCTGCTGGTCCTCGGCGGTGCCGAGGGTCGCGGTGACCAGCGCCTGCGTCTCGCCCCTGGTGAAGACGGCCGAGCCGTGGACTCGCGGCAGGACGCCGACCTCGATCCAGATGCGCCGCACCTCGTCGAAGGCCCGCCCGTCGAGCCGGCGCCCCTTCTCGAGCACCGCGTCGCGCAGCACCTTCTCCTTCAGTTCCTTGAAGATGGCCTTCGCCTCGATCCGGCGCTCGACCGCCTCCTCCGGGATCGACGCGACGAGGTCCTCGAGGATCTGCTCGACCGCCTCGTAGTTCTCGGCCTTGTCCTGGATGCGCATCGCCTCGCCGAGCGGCAGCCAGACCTTCTCCTCGACCTCGCGGTAGAAGTCGCGGTTGATCTCCCTGGCCGGCGCCTCGACCTTCGGCTTCCCGGCCTCCTGCGCCATGCGGTCGATCGTGTCCACAATCTGGCGGATCGCATCGTGCGCGACCTCCAGCGCCTCGACGACCTGCGCCTCGGTCACGCCCTTGGCGCCGGCCTCGACCATCACCAGCCCCTCGCGGCTGCCGGCCACGACGATGTCCAGGCGTGCCCGCGAGCGCTCGGCGTAGGTCGGATTGAGGAGGAACTCCTCGTCCACCAGTGCGACGCGCACCGCGCCGATCGTCCGCTGGAAGGGAATCTCGGAGAGCGCGACAGCTGCCGAGGCCCCGTTGATGGCGAGCACGTCGGGATCGTTGTCCGCGTCGGCCGAGAGGACGAGGGCGATGATCTGCGTCTCATGGTGCCAGCCGGGGGGGAAGAGCGGGCGCATCGGCCGGTCGATCACCCGGCTGGTGAGCACTTCCTTCTCGCTCGGCTTCCCCTCGCGCTTGAAGAACCCGCCCGGGATCCGGCCCGAGGCGTACGTGTACTCGCGGTAGTCCACCGTCAGCGGCAGGAAGTCGATCCCCTCCCGCTCGGCGGCCGCGTAGCACGCGGTGACCAGGACGACCGAGTCGCCGAACCGGACCACGACCGAGCCGTTGGCCTGCTTGGCCAGCTTGCCCGTCTCGAAGGACAGGACCCCGCGCCCGACGGGGAGTTCACGCTTGTGCATCGTAGTTGCCTCGCTGGAACGTCACGGTTGGCCCGGGAGCCCCGGGCTGGCGAAAGCGACCCCGGCAGGAACGCGGGGCGGAAACCCGATCGGAACGGATGTCGCGGGATGAACCGAAATTCGTCCCGATCGGATGCTCCGCGGCGAGGGTCGATCGGTCGGTCGGCACTGCGGGAAGCGGCTACTTCCGGATGCCGAGACGGCGGATCAAGCCGGCGTACCGGTCGGTATCCTTCCGCTTGAGGTAGTCCAACAGCCGCCGGCGCTGGCCAACCAGCTGCAGGAGGCCGCGGCGGGAGTGATGGTCCTTGCCGTGCACCTTGAAGTGCTCGGTCAGGTAAGTGATGCGCTCGCTGAGGATGGCGACCTGCACCTCGGGCGACCCGGTGTCCCCGTCGTGGGTCTTGTAAGTGTCGATGATCTCGGTCTTGCGATCCTTCGTCAGTGCCACGGCTCCGCACCTCCACGCACGGCCCAGCCACGCCCCGCGCGCCAAGCCGCCGTATCAACCGGACGGTTTTCACGAACAGACTGTCAAGTTTACTGCAGGACTACGGCGGGATGCAAAACGGCCGGCGGCGCCGCCGGCCGCGCCAGGCCGACCAGCCGGCCGTCGGCGGCCAGCAGGCGGACCATTCCGCCCCGTGGGCAGGGAGGGGCCGCGCCCGCGAGGTCGGCTGCCGACAGGTCGTTTCCGTGCCGCGCCTTGCGCTCCCCGGCCGCCGTCAGGCGCACGGCTGGGAACCCGGGCAGGAGGCGATCCATCGCGATGAGACGCTCTCGCGCCGCCCCGGGCTCGCTCACGAGGAGATCGAGCGGCACCGCCTCATCCAGCGTGAAGTCGGCGCTCTCGGTCCGGCGCAGCGCCTCGAGCGCCCCGCCGCAGCCGAGCATCCGGCCCAGGTCCCGCGCGAGCGCGCGCACGTAGAAGCCCGCCGAGCAGCGAATGGCCAGGCGCAGCCGTGGCGGCTCGTACGCGACGATCGAGGCGTCGTGCAGCGTGACCGACACAGCACGGACCGGCACCTCGGCGCCCGCGCGGGCCAGGGTGTAGGCCCGCTCGCCGCCGACCCACTTCGCCGAGTGGGCGGGCGGCAGCTGCTCGAACGTGCCGCGCAGGCTTCCCAGGGCCACGCGCACCGTGCCCGGTTCGGGCCAGGAGGCCTCGGGCGCGGCACGGCTGATGACCCGGCCCGTCCGGTCGCCCGAGTCGGTCTCCACGCCGAGCAGGATGGTGGCGTCGTAGGCCTTGGGTTGACTGGAGAGAAACCGGGCCAGCCGCGTGGCCGATCCGACCATCAGCACGAGGACGCCGGTGGCCATCGGGTCGAGGGTCCCGGCGTGGCCGACCTGGCGAACGCCGAGTGCACGGCGCGCGACGGCAACCACGTCGTGCGAGGTGGGACCTTCCGGCTTGTCGACGACGAGTACCCCGTCCACGGGTCAGGCGGACGGCTCGGCGCCGCCGCCGGCGCTCTTGTTGATGGCCTCCACGACCAGCGGGATCACCTGCGCACGGACCTCGGGGAGGGTGCCCTCCACCGTGCAGCCGCTCGCGTTCTTGTGCCCGCCGCCGCCGAACCGCTTGGCGACCTCGCCCACGTCGATTGCCCCCTTCGACCGGAGGCTCACGCGGTACTGGGCCGGGCTCATCTCCTTGAAGAAGGCGACGGCCTGGATCTCCTTGACCGTGAGCGGGAGGTTGATGAGCCCCTCGGTGTCGTCGTAGGTGCCGCCGGCGGCCCTGGCCATGGCGCGGTCCAGGTAGATGGTGGCCAGGCGCCCCGAGTCCTCGAGCTCGACCGACCCGAGGACGGCTCCGAACAGCCGCAGCCGGCCGATGTTGTTGCTGTCGAAGACGTTCCTCGCGACGGCCACGGGGTCGACGCCGGCCTCGAGCGTCTGGCGGCAGATGTCGAAGGTGCGCGGCGAGATGCTCGAGTAGTGGAACGAGCCGGTGTCGGTGAGGATCGCCACGTAGATGTGCGTGGCGATCTCGGGCGTCATCGGCACGCCGAGGGCGCGCACGAGATCGAAGACCATTTCGCCGCACGCGGCGGCGCCGGCGTCGAACCAGTTGATCGCGCCGAACATCGAGTTGCCGGGGTGGTGGTCGATGTTGACGATGAAGTGCCGCTCGAGCCCCTGCACGCCGGTTCGCGCGAGGTCGCCGCACTCCATCACGACGACGGCGTCGAAGTCGCCCTCGGCCCGGTCGGCGATCTCGATCTGATCCACCCAGGGGAAGGTCAGCAGCGGTGACGGCGCCTGGTCGCGGTTGACCACGCGCACGTCCTTCCCCAGGGCGCGCAGCGCGCCCGCCAGGGCCATCTGCGAACCGATCGAATCGCCGTCCGGCTTGAGGTGCGAGGTGATGAGGAAACGCTGGCGCGCCCGCAGCTCGGCCGCGATGCGGGCCGCCATGCGCTCGTGCTCAATCCTGTTCTCGGTCGCCATCTTCATTCGGTAGAGGCTCGTTCCCGCGCTCCAGCTCCTGCTGCCGTTGCTGCTCGTGGATTTCCTGGATCAGGCGCTCGACCCGTTCCTGGTGCTCGACCGACTTGTCGAACCGGAACTCGAGCACCGGCACCCGGCGAAGGCCGAGGCGCTGGCCCACCTGGCGGCGCAGGAAGGGGGTGGCTCGCCCGAGAGCGCGCGAGGTCCGACGGCGCTCGGCGTCGCCGCCCATCGTCGTGTAGAACACCCGCGCGAGCTGGAGGTCCGGGGTGACCTCCACGCGGGTCACGGTGACGAAGCCGATCTCCGGATCGTGCACGTCGCGCGCCAGCATCTCGCCGAGCTGCTCGCGAATCTGGTCGGCGACCCGGGCGGGGCGGTGGCTCTGGGGCATGGCTCAGGCCAGCAGTTCCACGCCGGTGCCGCTGATCGCCCCAGGCTCGACGCGCTCGATCTCGTCCACCACCCGCGACAGCTCCTGCTGCGCGTGCGCCTCGGTCGTGCTGATGGTGACGACGCCGAGCGCCGCCCGCTGCCAGAGGTCGTGGTACTCGACCTCGGCGACCGCCACGTTGAACTTCGCAAGGCGGTCCTTCACCCGGCGCAGCACCATCCGCTTGTCCTTCAGCGAACGGCACCCGGCCAGGTGAAGCTCGACGGTCAGCAGGGCGACCGGCGTAACGGCCCTCCTACGCGGGCGCGCCCGCCGCGACGCGCTCGACGACGAAGACCTCGATCTGGTCGCCGACCTTGATGTCGTTGAACCGCTCGAGGCCGATCCCGCACTCGAAGCCCGACTTCACCTCGGACACGTCGTCCTTGAAGCGGCGCAGCGACCCGATCTTCCCCTCGAACACGACCACGTGGTCGCGGAGGAGCCGGGCCTGCGCGTCGCCCGCGCGGCGGATCACGCCGTCGGTGACCATGCACCCGGCAATCGCCCCCACCTTCGGGACGCGGAAGACCTCGCGGACCTCGGCCGTGCCCAGCCGCACCTCCTTGAAGGTCGGCTCGAGCAGCCCCGCCATCGCCTTCTTCATCTCGTCGATCACGTTGTAGATGATCGAGTGGAGGCGGACGTCCACGTGCTCGCGCTCGGCCACCTCGGCGGCGTTGCGGTCGGGGCGGACGCTGAAGCCGATGATGATCGCGTTCGAGGCCGAGGCGAGCAGCACGTCCGACTCGTTGATCGCGCCGACGCCCGCGTGGATCACCCGCAGCTTCACCTTCTCGTCCGACAGCTTGGTCAGCGTGTCGGCCAGCACCTCGGCCGACCCCTGCACGTCGGCCTTGATGACGATCGGCAGCTCCTTGACGTCGCCCTCGGCAATCTGCTGCTGCAGCGACTCGAGAGTGAGGCGCGTGGCCTTGCCGGCCATCGCCTTCTCCTTGGCCTGCCCCTGGCGGAACAGCGCGACCTGGCGGGCCTTGGCGGCGTCGTTGATCGCCTGGAACGAGTCGCCGGGCTGCGGCAGCGCCGCGAGCCCCAGCACCTCGACCGGCATCGACGGCACCGCCGCCTTCACGTGGCGGCCGCGGTCGTCGAGCAGCGCCCTCACCTTGCCGAGGATCGGGCCCGCGATCACGGTGTCTCCGACATGTAGCGTCCCGTCCTGCACCAGGATCGTCGCGACCGGGCCGCGCCCCTTGTCCAGCTGCGCCTCGAGCACCGTCCCGACGGCCGGCCGCTTGGGGTTCGCCCGCAGCTCGCTCATGTCCGTCACGAGCAAAATCATCTCGAGCAGGAGATCGAGGTTCTGCCGCTTCTTGGCCGAGACCTCCACCATGACGGTCTGGCCGCCCCAGTCCTCGGGCACCAGCCCGAGATCGGCCAGCTCGCGCTTGACCCGCTCCGCGTTGGCGTCGGGCTTGTCGATCTTGTTGATGGCCACGACGATCGGGACGCCCGCCGCGCGCGCGTGGTCGATGGCCTCGCGCGTCTGCGGCATCACCCCGTCGTCGGCGGCCACGACCAGGATGACGATGTCGGTGACCCGGGCGCCGCGGGCGCGCATCTGGGTGAAGGCCTCGTGGCCGGGCGTGTCGAGGAAGACCACGCTGCGGTTGTTCACCTGTACGTGGTAGGCGCCGATGTGCTGCGTAATGCCGCCCGCCTCGCGCTCGGCCACGCGCGTCTCGCGGATGCCGTCGAGCAGCGTCGTCTTGCCGTGATCGACGTGGCCCATCACCGTGACCACGGGGGCGCGGGGCACGAGGTCTTCCGGACGGCTGACCTCGCCTTCCACCTCCAGCAACTCCTCCTCGAAGCTCCGGAGCTGGACGTCGGCGCCGAACTCGCGCGCGATCATCGTCGCCGTCTCGATGTCGAGCGTGGTGTTGATCGTCATCATGATCCGCTTGTCGAGGAGCTTCCGCAGGACGTCCTTCGTCCTGACGTCCAGCTTGTCGGCGAGGTCCTTGACCGTCATCCCCTCGGCGAGCGTGATCGTGCGGCTGATCGGCGGCGGTGCCGACGGCGTGGGCGCCGGGACGCGCGGCGCATCGCGACGGCCGCGCTGGCCGGGCGCCGGACGGGCGCCGGGCCTGCCGGGCCCGGGCCGCGCCGGCGGACGCGGGGCCATTCCGGGCCGTGCGGGCTGGCCGGGCAGCGGACGGGGGCCGCCCATCGCGGGACGCGGGGCAACGCCCGGGCGAGCCGCCATCGGCGGACGAACGCCTGGCGCCCCGGGCGCGGGGCGCGCAGTGTCCGGAATTCCGGGGCGCATCCCCGGGCGGCCGGCCTGGCCGGCCGCACCTGGCGCCTGGCGTGGAGCCGGCGGTGTCGGCGGCCTCAGGGGCTGCGGCGGGACGGTCGTCCGAGGCTGCAGCCGCGGTGGGGGCGGCGGGGGAGTCTCTTCCACCCGCAGACGCATCTGTGGCGGCACCACACGACCCCTCGGGGGCATCACCGGCCGCGGCGTGGGAGCAGGCGGTGGGGAAGCGGGCCTGGGCGTCGCAGGCGCAGCGGGCCTTTCGGCCTGGGCACGCCCGGCAGCAGGCTGCGCGGCAGCAGGCGGCACGGGAGCGGGCTGCGCGGCAGCAGGCTGCGCGGGAGGGGCCTGGGCCGGAACGGCCGGCGCCGGTGGAGCCGGTGCCGGACGAAGCGTCGGCGGCCTGAGTGCCGGGCCGCCCGGAGCGGGCAGCGCCTGTGGCGTCGCTGGCTGCGGCCGCTTCGCCTCCTCGGAGGGCGCCGGCGCGGCGGCTTCAGCCACCGGTTTCTCGGCATGGGCCGGCGCGGGCGGCTCGGCGGCCTGCGGGGCGGCGGCCACTGGGGCTGGCGGCTGGGGCTCTACCGGGGGCGGCGGCGCAGGCGGCGTCTCCTCGAGACGCAGCGTCGGCAGCGGCAAGGTGGTCGGCTTTGCCGGAGCTTCTGCGGCGGCGGGTGCGGCCGGCGGCGCGGGCTCCGGGGCTGGGGCCGGCGGCGGCGCAGCCTCGACCTCCGGCGCCGGCGGTGCTTCGGCAGCGGGTGCGGGCGGCGCGGGCGCCTCGGCCCCGGGCTCGACCGGGCGTGGACGGATGGTCTTCACCAGCCGTGGCGGCGGCAGCGCCGGCGCGGCTGGCCTGGGCGGTTCCGGCTTCTTGGCGGCGCCGTGCTTCTTGCCCTTGTGAGCCGGCGTCTCGGCGAACATGTCGCCGCCGGGCAACGCGATGCCGCGCTGCCGGGCCATCCGCTCCACGAACTGCCGCGCCACGACTTCCTCGATGGTGCTCGACGCGCTCTTGACCTCGATGCCGTGCTCGCGTTTCAGGAGCGCCACCACTTCCTGGCTCGTGGTGCCAAGCAGTTCAGCGACTTTGTAAATCCGAACAGTGGCCAACGGTTACCTCGAAAATCCTGATTGACTCGCCCTCACGCCTGCTGCTCGCCGTCCCGTTCCGCCGGTTCGTCCTCGCCCTCCGCCGGCGGCTCGCCTGCATCCCGCGGCTCGGCGCCCGCCTCGACCTCTTCGGCTGCGGCGGCGCCGGCGTCCGCTTCGGCCCCGCTTGCCGCCGCTGCCTCGGCCTCCGCCTGCTCGGCCTCCGCTTGCTCGGCCTCGGCCCGCTCGGCCTCGGCGCGCTCGGCCTCGGCGCGCTCGACTTCGGCCTGCGCCGTGGCGGCCACGAGGACGCTCTCGGCGGTACCCTCGTCGATGCCGGGGATCTCCATCAGCGTCTCGATCGACGCGGCGGCAACCTGCGCAGCCGTCTGGTAGCCGGCGTCGCGGAGGCTGGCCACGATTTCGTCGTGGATGTCCGGCAGCACGAGCTCGGGGATGGGCGCCTCGCCCTCGCCCGCCTCACCCGGCTCGCCAGGCACCTCGAGGCGCTCGAGCTGCGCCTCGACCTCGCGGCGCTTCTCCTCCTCGCTCTTGATGTCGATTCGCCAGCCGGTCAGCTTCGCGGCGAGGCGGACGTTCTGGCCCTTCTTGCCGATCGCGAGCGACAGCTGCTTGTCCTCGACGACCACCTCCATCACGCGCTCGTGGTCATCCACGATCGAGACGCGCTGCACCTTGGCGGGGCTCAGCGCGTTGGTGACGAAGGCGACGGAGTCATCGGACCACTCGACGATGTCGATCTTCTCGCCGCGGAGCTCGCGGATGATCGACTGCACGCGCGTACCCTTCATGCCGACGCAGGCGCCCACCGGGTCGACGTCGCGCTCGCGCGAGTACACGGCGACCTTGGCGCGGTCGCCCGCCTCCCGGACGGCCCCCTTGATCACGACCGTGCCGTCGTAAATCTCCGGGACCTCCTGCTCGAAGAGCTTGACGAGCAGGGCGGCGTCGGTGCGCGAAAGGACGATCTGCGGCCCCTTCGCGCTGCGGTTCACCGCCTTGATCACGGCCCGGACGCGGTCGCCGGGGGCGTAGCTCTCGGCGCGGGACTGCTCCTTGCGTGGGAGGACTGCCTCGATCCGCCCCAGCTCGAGCACGATGTCGCCGTTCTCGAACCGCTTGACGCCGCCGGTCATCACCTCGCCGATCCGCTGATTGTACTCCGCGAAGATGTTCTCGCGCTCGGCCTCGCGAACCTTCTGGAAAATGACCTGCTTGGCCGTCTGGGCGGCGATGCGCCCGAGGACCTCGGTCGACTTCGGGAACTCGATCTCCATCCCGACCTCGGCCTCGTCACCGTAGAGCTCCTGCGCCTCGGCAAGGGAGACCTGGGTGGCGGGGTCGGTGACCTCCGCGACGATCTGCTTCAACGCGAACAGGTCGACCTGGCCGGTCTCGCGGTTGAAGCGGGCCTGCAGGTCCTCGTTGGTCTTGTAATACTTGCGCGAGGCGGTCTTCACGGCCTCCTCGATGGCCGAGATGATGACCTCGGGCTCGATGCCCTTTTCCTTGGCCAGCGTTTCGATCGTCTGCTGCGTTGGGTTCGTGCTCATACTCAGAACTCGACTTCGAGCCGGGCGCGGGACACCAGCGCGACCGGGATGCGATGGGTCCGCGATCCCTCCACCAGCACCACGCAGTCCTCCTCGAGCCCCTGGATCCGTCCCCGGAAGTGCGTCTGCCCGTCCACTGTCTCGGTTGCCACGAACTGCGCGAGGCGCCCGCGGAAGCGCTCGTAATCGGCCGGTCCGCGGAGCGGGCGGTCGAGCCCGGGCGAGCTGACCTCGAGCGTGTACGCGCCCTCGATCGCGTCTTCGACGTCCAGCAGCGTGCCGAGATCCTCGCTCACGTGGCGGCAGTCGTCGACGCCGACCGACTCGCCGGGAGCGCCGGGCCGCGCCGCGGCGGCCGCCTCGGGCCGATCGATGATGACCCGCAGCACCCAGCCCGGCGCCTCGCGGCGGAACTGCAGATCGAAGACCTCGACCCCGTAGGTCGCCGCCACGCGTTCGGCCATCCCCCTGACTCGCGCCAGAGTGTCCACTCGTTCTACCCCAGAAACACGAAAAGTGGGCACCGGCCCACTTCGTTTGCCACAGCGTAGACACCCGAAGCAGTTCAGTATATCACGCAGGTTTCAACACCGACAACGGACGGACCACTAGATCATACCCCCGGGCGTCCTCCACGGCCCCGCGCACGATCGCTCCCGGGCGGCAGGCCTCGGGGTCGGCGTCAGTGAGGTAGGTCACCCCGTCGATCTCGGGCGCCTGGCCCTCGGTCCGGCCCGCCAGGACCAGGGGATGCTCGGCCGACGGCCCGTCCACCATCACCTCAACCTCGCGGCCGATGTGCCCCCGCCCCGCTTGCCGCGCCACTTCCTGCTGCAGGGCCATCAGGTGGCGCCGGCGCTGCTGCTTCACCGCCGCCGGCACGTCGTCCTCGCCCCGGCCCGCGGCGGTTCCTTCCTCGTGCGAGTAGGTGAAGACGCCGACGTTGTCGAACCGCTGCTCGCCGACGAAGCGGCAGAGTTCGTCGAACTCCTCGGCCGTCTCGCCCGGGAACCCGACGATGAAGCTCGTGCGCAGCGTGACGCCGGGGATCTCGCGGCGGATGCGATCGATGAGCCGCTCGTAGCCGGCGCGCGTGCCGGGCCGGCGCATGCGGGAGAGGACGCTGTTGGAGGCGTGCTGCAGCGGCAGGTCCACGTAGCGGCAGACCCGCTCGCACTCGCGGACGGCGCGCAGCGTCGGTCCGGTGATCGTCGTGGGGTAGAGGTAGAGGAGCCGGATGCGCCGCAGGCCGTCCACCGCGTCGAGCTCGCGCAGCAGCGCGGCCAGCTCGTCCCGCTGGCCGCGGTCCACACCGTAAAAGGTGGTGTCCTGCGAGACGAGGAGCAGCTCGCGGACGCCCCGGGCGGCGAGGTCGCGCGCTTCCTGCACCACCGACGGCCGCGGCCGGCTGCGATACGGGCCCCGCAGCCGCGGGATGATGCAGAAGGCGCACTTGTAGTTGCATCCCTCCGCGATCTTGACGTACGCCAGGTGCGGCGGCGTCGTCAGGCGGCGGGGCGTCTCGGCCCCGTAGAGGTAGGTCGGCCGCGATCGGTGGAAGCGCACGGGGGTGGCCGCCGGGGCGCCGCTTCCGCCAATTGCCCGGACGATCGCCGGCACGTCGTTGGTGCCGAGGACCTCGTCCACCTCGGGCAGCTCGCGCCGCAGCTGCTCGCGGTACCGCTCGCCCAGGCAGCCCGTCACGATCAGCCGGCGGCACGCCCCCGCCTTCTTGTGCTGCGCCATCTCGAGGATGGCCTCAATCGACTCCTGCTTGGCCGAGTCGATGAAGGCGCAGGTGTTGACGATCAGCACCTCCGCCTCCTTCGCGTCGGCGGTGATCGTGTGGCCGGCCTGCTCGGCCAGGCCGAGCATGACCTCCGAGTCCACCAGGTTCTTCGGGCAGCCGAGGGAAACCAAGCCTATCTTCATGGGGGTCACGGGATCCTAGGGATACATCCGGTAGATCATCCTCGGGTACGGGATCGCTTCCCGCAGGTGGTCGAGGCCGCAGATCCAGGAGACCACCCGCTCGATGCCCATCCCGAACCCGCTGTGCGGCACCGAGCCGTACCGGCGGATGTCGAGGTACCACTCGAAGGCTTCCTGCGGCAGGTCGTGCTGCTTGATCCGCTCGAGCAACAGGTCGGGGTCGGCGATGCGCTGGCTGCCGCCGATGATCTCGCCGTAGCCTTCGGGGGCGAGGACGTCCACGCACAGGGCCAGCTCCGGCCGCTCGGGGTCGGGCTCCATGTAGAACGCCTTGACCGCCGCGGGGTAGCGGTGGACGGCCACGGGGCGATCGAACTGCTCCGAGAGCACGGTCTCGTCGGTGCCGCCCAGGTCGTTGCCCCACTCGAAGGCCGTCCCCTTGTCGTGCAGGATCTTCACCGCCTCGTCGTAGGAGACGCGCGGGAACGGCGTCTTCACGCGCTCGAGGCGGCTCGTGTCGCGCTGCAGCACCTTCAGCTCCTGCGCCCGCTTGTCGAGCGCGCGCTCGACCACGGCGACCACCAGCTGCTCGGCCAGCTCGATGGTGTCGTCGAGCGTGGCGTACGCGACCTCCGGCTCCACCATCCAGAACTCGGTGAGGTGGCGCCGCGTTTTCGACTTCTCGGCGCGGAACGTCGGACCGAAGCAGTACACCCGCCCGAGCGCCGCGGCGTTGGCCTCGTTGTACAGCTGCCCGCTCTGCGTCAGGTAGGCGGTCCCAAGGTCGAAATAGGGCACGGGGAACAGCGTCGTCGTCCCCTCGGCCGCCGACGGCGTGAAGATCGGCGTGTCGACCAGGATGAACCCGCGGCTGTTGAAGAAGTCGCGCACCGCGTTCACCACCTCGTGGCGCACCCGGAGGATCGCCGACTGCCGTTCGGACCGGATCCACAGGTGGCGGCGGTCCAGCAGGAAGTCGACGCCGTGCTCCTTCGGGGTGATGGGGTAGTCGTGCGACTCGCCGACCACTTCGAGGCCCGCCACGTCGAGCTCGAACCCGCCCGGCGCCCGGCTGTCTGCGCGCACCTGGCCGGTCACCACGATCGCCGACTCCTGGGAGAGATGGTCGGCACGCGTGAACGCGTCGGGCCCGACGTTCCCCTTCGACATCACCGCCTGGATGAAGCCGGTGCCGTCCCGAACGGTGAGGAAGTGGATCTTCCCGCTGGAGCGGCGGTTGTGCAGCCAGCCCCGGATGGTGACCTGCTCACCTTCGTGCCGGGCGATGTCCTCGATGTAGGCGATCGGCATAGGGTCCTTCAGGCGAGAATGTCCGCCAGGCGCCGGCGGGCGTCCACGGTCTTCTGCAGCACCTCGCGCGCGGTGCCGGTATTGGCCAGCTCGAGCAGGTACACCCCCTCGTAGCCCACCTTCTGCAGGGTCATCACCGCGGTCGGCCAGTCGATGTGCCCCTCGAACGGCACCAGGTGGTCGTCGGAGGCGCCGCGGTTGTCGTGGACATGGGTGGTGACCAGCTCCCCCGACACCGCGTCGATGGCGTCCGGCAGATCGCCGCGCATGAACGCGTGGCCGGTGTCGAGGCAGATGCCGAAGCGATGGTTCGTCTCCCCGGCCTCCTCGTCCTCCACGAGCCGCGCCAGCGTCTCGGGGGTGGACAGCGCGTTGGGGATGATTTCGAGCGCCACGCGGACGCCGAGGTCGCGGGCTGCCCGCCCGATTTCCCTCAAGCTGCGATCGGCCGCGGCGGCGTTGTTCAACGCCTCGGTACCGCCTCCCTCGTCGGGGACGCCGAGGTGCGTGACGAGGTAGGCGAACCGCACCGTGCGCGCCAGCTCGAGCGCGGCCAGCGTCTCGGCCACGGCCCGTGCGCGCGCGGTCTCGTCGGCGTGTGCGAGCGAGAGCGGGGGACCCCACTCGCCGCCCCGCACGTACTCCACGATGGGGGCGTGCACCGAGTGCAGCGCCAGACCGGCGTCGCGCAGCCATGCGGCAAGGTCGCGGTGCGCGGCCGGCGCACGGTAGTCGAAGTGACCCAGCGAGGCGAACAGCTCGATCTCGGTGAACCCGAACTCGGCCATCTCCCGCAAGTGAGCCGCCGACAGCCGTTCCTGGTGGTAGAGGTGAGTCGAGATGCCGAATCGCAAGGGCGGAAGGCTCCTCTCCGGGGGAAGACGGAAACCCTCATTCTACCGAATCTGCCGGCGCGCGGGCCCCACCACGATCCCGGCCGGCACGGAGGCCGGCGCTATTTCAGCTCCTCCACGAAGGTTGACAGCAGTTCCTGGAGGCGCCCGAACCTGGGGTGGCGCCCGAGGTTGCTCCGCACGTGGCGGAGGGTGCGGGGCATGTACTGGATGTAGACCGGGTTGCCGCGCGTCGTGGTTTGGTACCCGAAGGTCCCCAGGGCCTTCAGGTTGCGCTGCAGCGCCATGAGGTCGAACCGCCGCCGGAAGTCGGCCTGGTAGGTGCCGAACCAGCTGCGGTCGGTGTGCCGATCGTATTGCCCTCGGAGGGCCAGGAAGAAGGCGATCAGGTCGTCGACGGCCTCCTCGGTGAGGTCCACGTACGCGTCGCGCAGCAGCGACACCAGGTCGTAGGTGTCGGGCCCCATCCGCGCATCCTGGAAGTCGATCACGTACAGCTCGTCCTGGTGCGCCATCAGGTTGCGACTGTGGTAGTCGCGGTGGCAGAGAACCCGCGGCTCGGCGGACAGCTCCTCGGCGATTGGCTTCCATTCCTCGCGAATCGCCTCCCGCGTCGCGTACGGCAGCTGGGCGCCCCTGTAGGCTTCGACGAAGTGATTGACGAAGAACTCCAGCTCCCAGGTCAGCTTCGCCACGTCGAAGGCCATGCCGTAGGGCACGTACCGGTCCGAGGCCAGCTCGTCCCCGCGCCGCTGCAGCAGCTCGATCATCGCCACGGCGCGGCGGTACAGCGCGGCATGCTCGCCGGCCGGCACCGCCCCGAGGTGGGCCTGCAGCGTGACGTCGCCAAGGTCCTGCAGTCGCAGCAGCCCGAGGTCGCCAGCCTGATCGTAGATGGCCGGGACCGGCAGCGGGACCTGCTGCAGCAGCTCGGTGACGTTCACGAACGGCAGGGTCGCGTAGTCGAAGGGAGCCGAGTGCAGTGCCAGGACCGACGTGCTCCCGTCGGTCTCGATGATGCGGAAGTACCGGCGGTCGGAGGCGTCGCCTGTCAGCGGCACCACGCGCGCGGATCGCGCCGCGAACCCCTGCCGGTCGAGATAGTGCAGGACCGGCTCCGGCACTTGTACCGTGTCGCTCGTCACATTCGACGTCATCACCGTTGATCCCCCAACTGGAACGTCAGCAGACCCTCGTGCCGGCGGGCACCCGAGCCGGCTGGAATGGCGGCCGCGTGCCGCTCCGACACCAGGACTTGTCCCGCGAAAACCGCTCCGGGGGCGACCGACACCCCGTCGGTGACGATGCACCCGCGTACCCGCGCGCCGGCCCCCACCGTGACATCCTCCCACAGGATCGACCCGGAGACCTCGGCCCCCGGCCCGATTGCCGATCGCGGGCCGGCGAGCCGCGACCAGTCGTCTCCCGCCATCGCGATCGACGTGGCCAGGTAATCGGCGGGCGTTCCGATGTCGTGGAAGCCCACGTCACACCGAAACGCGCGGACGCTCCCCGGGCGCTCGGCGACGAGCCGCGGGTACAGCTCGCCGACCGACTCCGACGGCTGGTCTTCCGGCACGCGTTCGAACACGGCGGCTTCGACCACTTGCACGCCCACGAAGTGCCACGAGCCAGCCGACCGCTCGCCCCGCGGCGCGAACCCCGACACCGCGCCGTCGTCGCCAGCCAGCACGCCGCCGTAGCGCGAGGGCTCGCGGTTGGGGACGACCGCCATCGTCACCAGTGCGCCGGACTCGTCATGGGCGCGAAGCAGCGCGCCCAGATCCACGTCGGTCAGCGTGTCGCCGTTCACCACGAGCACGCGGGGCGCGTCGAGCAGCGCGATGGCCCGCTTCGGCCCTCCCGCCGAGCCGAGGATGGGATCCTCGAACGAGTAGCGAATCTCGAGCCCCCGCGGGGCGCCGCCCGCTACCGCGGCGCGAATGGTCCCGGGGAGGTGATGGAGGTTCAGCACCGCCCGTCTGGCGCCGGCCGACGCCAGCCAGGCAAGGATGCGGTTCACCAGCGGCACGCCGGCCACCGGCAGCGCCGGTTTCGCGCGCAGCCAGGTGAGCGGACGCAGCCGCGTGCCGAGCCCGGCCGTCAGGACGACACAAGGGGGAAGCGCCGGCACGTCACTCCCCGTCGAAGACCATGTCGCCGCTTTCCACCCCGCGGGCCTCGCACTCGCGGACGAAGAGGGTTCTGTACGAGTGGACGATGTAGTCGGCCGGCGACCGCCCGATGGCCGCGGCGGCCTCCACGATCGTCTGCTCGCTGCCTTCGATCTCCACGAAGACGCCGATCGGCGTCTCGTCGAGGGCGATGACCGCGTCGCGCCACCCGAACTCCTCCCGGTACTTCTGATACCGGAACCACGGCCTGAAGCCGAGCTGCTCGAGGATGTAGAGCAGCGTCTCGCCGTCGGCGGCCACCGTCTCGCGCTCCTCGCGCAGCTTCATGCGCGACGGCTGCACGGGGCCCTTGAAGGTGAGCAGGCTGCGCCCCTGCTCCATCCGGACGCGAAGGACCGACTGCCGCGCTCCCAGCACGCGCTCATCGGTGTCGAGCAGGCAGTCCTCCTGCAGGCGCCGTCCACGCAGCGCAGTGCCGCCCGCACGCAGGATTGCCTCCCGAGCCTGGTCGGCCGCCTCGAACCGCAGCTTGATCTCACGCTCGATCGGGCCGCTCATCGCGTCTCCTTCGTCAAAGGTGGGGGCGGAAGCACGAAAGAGAAGGTGGACCGAGCGCCCCGCTCATGTCAACCGCCCGCCTGCCGCAAGGCCCTTCAGGCGCGGCCGGCCGACCCGGCGGCCGAAGACCAGCACCTTGTGGGTGCTGCCAAGCCCGCCGGGCAGCAGCAGCGTCTTCAACGCCAGGCGGCGTCCCAGCGACCGCTCGTCGTGGGCCTCGACCGGATCAATTCCCTCGGAGAGGGCCAGGAGGAAGTACGTCTGGTCGACGAGGCCGAGCGTCTCGAGGCCAGCCGACTCCGCGGCCAGCCGCACGCCGGTGAAGTCGACGTGCGAGGTGATGTCCCGCCCCCCCGGCTCGCGCAGCCACCCGGGGCCGCCGGCCCGGTCCTCGACGGCGTGACGCTTGAAGGTCGTCAGCGTACCGGCCGGGTGGCTGTCGCCGTACAGTTCACCGGCCTCGTGACCGTAGTCGAGCAGCAGCAGGAATCCTTCCTCGAGCGCCGAGGCGGCCTGCCGGATCCACTCCGCCGCCGCGAGGTTGACCTCGGCATACTGGCCTGCGCGGAGCTGGGCGCCGACCCGGTGAAGGTACTCGGGGATGGCGGGAGTGGTGGGCTCGACCTCGACCGGAACGAGCGCGGACCCTCCAAGGCCGATCGCGACTTCCCGCAGTCCGCCGTCTCGCATCACGACGAGGTGCGGAGGCAGGGCGTCCAGCAGCTCGTTCGCAACGATGACGCCTCGGACGCCACGAGGCAGCGATGGGCCAGACGTCGCGAGGAGGGCGGCATGCCGGCCGAGTGTCGACGCCTGGCTGGCGCGCGCCGTCCCGCTTCGCTCGACCAGGTGCAGCCGCACGGCGGCGTACTGGCGCGGCGATGCGCGCTCGAGATGATCGAGGATGTCGCGCGAGAGCCGGCCGCTCCCGGCGGCCGCCTCCACGAGGTCCACCGCGGGACCGCCCACCGCGTCCAGCATCTCGGCGATCTGCACCCCCAGCAGTTCCCCGAAGACCGGCCCCACATCGACGCTCGTCATGAAGTCGCCGGCCCGGCCCGAGCGGCGCTCGGCGGTCGCGTAGTAACCATGGCCGGGGTGATAGAGGGCCAGTTCGACGTACTCGGCAACGGGCATCGGGCCGTGCGCCCTGATGCGGTCGGCGATGAGGGCGAGCAGCGGAGAGGGCATGAAAGACGAAGGCCGGGCGGAACACGTTCGTCCCGCCCGGCCCCATTATCAGCCCGCAGCCAGCTGCCGGATGCCTACTCCTTCTTCAGCGTCAGGAACAGCTCCTGGCCCTGGCGGCTCTTCCACACGAGCAGCAGCGCCCGGCCGCCCGACGGGATCTTCTGGAGGAGGCTGCTGGCGTCGGCCGCCGAGGTGACCTCCTGGTTGTTCACCTTCAGGATGATGTCCCCCTGGGCGAGGCCGCTGCCGTCCGCGGCGCTGCCCTGCTCGATGTCCATGATCACCGCGCCCCGCATCCCCTCGGGCAGGCGCAGCGACCGCGCCATCGACGGCGTGACGTTGCCGAGCGACAGGCCGAAGCCGGCGGTGGTGTCTTCCTCCGTGCCGCCGCGGGCGGATCCGCCGCTCTCGGCCTCGAGGTCGAGCTTTTCGATGGTGACGTTGAGGGTCATCTGCTTCCGGTCGCGCACCAGGGTCACCGGGATCGTCGTTCCCGGCTTGGTGCCCGTGACGATCCGCGTCAGCTCTTCGCGGTCGGCGATCGGCTTGCCGTTCACCTCGATGATGACGTCGCCCGGCTGGATCCCCGCCTTCGCGGCCGGGCCGTCCTTGGGCACCTGCGCGACGAGGGCGCCCCGCCGCTCCTTCAGCCCGAGCTCCTCGACCGCGTCACGCGGGACTTCGAGCATGCTGATGCCGATGCGTCCCCGGACCACCTCGCCCCGGCGCAGGTCGGGCAGCAGGTTGCGCACCACGTTGATCGGGATCGCGAACCCGATGCCGAGGTTCCCCTCGGCGCGCGAGTTCGCCAGGATCGCGGTGTTGATGCCGATCACTTCGCCGCGCACGTTGAGCAGCGGCCCCCCCGAGTTGCCGGGGTTGATGGCCGCGTCGGTCTGCAGCACGTCCTGCGACCGCTGTTCCGCGGTGAAAAAGGGGCGCTTGGTGGCCGAGATCACCCCGACGGTGACGGTATGCGCGAGGCCGAACGGGTTGCCGATGGCCATCACCCAGTCACCCGGCTGCATCTGCGCCGAGTCGCCGAACTTCGCCTCGACGAGCGGCCGGGCCGGCTTCTCCTCGAGCTGGATCAGCGCGCTGTCGGTCAGCTGGTCGCGGCCCACCAGCTTGGCGCGGAACTCCTCCTGGTCGTACTGGTCTTCGCCGAACGCCACGTAGATGTCGGTCGCCCCTTCGACCACGTGGTTGTTGGTCAGGATGAGGGCGTCGCCCGCGCTGATGACGAAGCCGGTCCCGGCCGACTCGACCACCTGGTCGCGCGGCCGATTGGGCTGCGGGCGGCCGAAGAAGCGGTCGAACGGGTTCTCGCCGCCGAAGAAGTCGTTCATGTCGGGGGCGCGGCGCTTGGCGCGCGTCCGGATGTTGACGACGAACCCTGTCGCGTTCTTGGCGATCGTGCGGAACGTGGTCGCGTCCACGGGCCCCGCCAGCGGCGCGCTGTTCATCGGCGGCACGTTCATCGTCTGTGCGGACGACTCGGAGGAGAGATCGAGCCGCGAGGCGAGCACCATGCCGACGGCGAGCGACGCGACGGCGATCAGGAGGGCGTAGAACAGCGTGATCTTGCGGCTCGACATCGGAGAAACCTCCAACCAGCGGGACATCCACGCAAACCGCACGCCGTTGCGAGGCGCGAGCCGGATGTCCCTTCTGCAGAGTATACCCTCGGCCCGAGGGCACAGGCGGTCCTCTGGTAGGACGCTCCGGCCGGCTCGAGAGTCGGTGCCGGGCCGTTGCTCCAGCCGATCGAAGCCCAAGCCAGCATCTGAGCCTCAGCCGTTCTCCTGGCATCACTCTCGCAAGGCTGAGCCGCGGCGTGGCATCTCAATCAGGCAACTCAGCAAGCCCGGCACCCGACCGCACCGTCTGGCACGACGACGGGCGCCAGTTCGGTGTGCTGGCCCAGAACATGGCGGGCCGGTATCTCGCGATCGCGGCCGACATCCTCATCGGTCTGCTGCTGCTGCCCTACAATGTCGCCCACCTCGGCAAGTCGGAATACGGCCTCTGGATGCTGGTCGCGTCGGTGACCACCTATGCCTCGCTGCTCGAGCTCGGCTATGGCGGTGCGCTGACCAAGTACGTCGCAAAGTACCGAGCCCTCCGCGACCCGCTCGCGCTGAACCAGATTGTCAGCACGACGCTCGCGCTCTACACCGGTATCGGGCTGGTCGTCTACGGCGCGGTCACCGCGATTGCCTTCAACCTCGATCACCTCTTCAACGTCAGCGCCGCGCAGGCGGCGACGGGGCGGACGGTCCTGCTGATCCTCGGGGCCTACGTGGGCGCCACCTTCGCCTTCAGGCCCTTCGGGACGATCCCGGCGGGCTTCCAGCGTACTCACTGGAGCAGCTTCGTCAGCATCGGCACGAGCTCGGCCGTTGCCCTCGTCAATGTCCTGGTGCTGGCGGCCGGCTACGGCCTGGTGCCGCTGGTCGCTGCGGTGACCGTCGTGCGCTTCGTCGGCCTCTTCGCGTACCGCGCGGTCGCCTACCGCACGTTTCCCGGCCTGCAGGTGCGGCCGTCGCACGTCAGGCTGGACCGGCTGAAGGAGCTGACCGGCTTCAGCGTCTACATGCTGCTGCTCGACATCGGCTGGAAGGTGAGCTTCAGCTCGCCGCCGGTCGTCATCGGCGCCATCCTCGGCTCGGTCGCCGTGGCCAGCTGGACCGTTGCCGAGCGGCTCGCGCAGGCGGCGCTCCGCATGACCAACCAGATGAACGACGCGCTGTTCGCGGTGATCGTCGACAGCGACGCCAGGCGCGCCGATCGCCTGCGGACGATCCTCGTGCAGGGCACGCGGATGTCGCTGGCCAGCGTGATCCCGGTCGGCGGCGGGATGGCCCTGCTGGCGCACCCCGTCGTGATGGCCTTCGTCGGCCCCGAGTTCGCCGACGCGGTGTCGGCGGTGCAGGCGCTCGCCTTGATGGTGATCGTGCGCGGCGGCTTCGCTACCTCGCTGACGATGCTCAAGGGCGCCGGGGGCCATCGGGCGGCGACCGTGGGATCGCTGATCCAAGCCGCGGCGACCGTCGTGCTCGGGGTTCTGCTGGTTTCGCCGTTTGGCGCCACGGGTGCGGCCATCGGCCTGGCCGTCCCGGTGGCGGCGGTCCACGTCTTGTTGTTCGTGCCCGCGGCGTGCCGGCTTGCCGGGGTCCGTCCGGAGGCGGTGCTCTGGGAGGGCGTGTGGCCGGCGCTCTGGCCGGCGGGCATCGCCGCCGCGGCCTTCTTCGGGCTGCGTGGCTGGCTGGGTGACGGCCTCTGGCTGGGCCTGCTCCAACTGGCGGGAGCGGTGGTCGTGTACGTCGCGTGCTTCGGTGTGGCGATCGGGTCGAGGGACCGCCGGTTCTACACGGCGAAGCTGCGCGAGCTGGTGCACTGGCGCTCTGGCGTCGGCGTGCCCGCGTGAAACAGGCGGGCAAGGAAGGATCGGTGAGGGCGATGTCGATTTCCTCCGCAGCGATCGAGACCGGCGCGGGCCACGCGCCCAGCGCCACCCACGGGGCCGAAGTCTCTCGCGGCGAGCGGTTCGAGTTCGGCCGCAACTGGGCGCGGTTCCTCGAGCGGCTCAACGAGGAGCGCGTCGGATCGGCCGTCGAATCGCTCAAGCGGCCGCTCGGAGCGGAGAGCCTCGAGGGGAAGACCTTCCTGGACGTCGGGTGCGGCAGCGGTCTCTTCAGCCTTGCGGCGCGGCGGCTGGGGGCCCGAGTCCACTCCTTCGACTACGACCCGCTCTCGGTGGCCTGCGCGAGGGAGCTGAGGCGGCGCCTCGGTGAGGCCGACACCTCCCCCGGCTGGCGCATCGAGCCGGGCAGCGCCCTCGACCGCACGTACCTGGAGGGCCTCGGCCAGTTCGACATCGTCTATTCCTGGGGCGTGCTGCACCACACGGGCCGGATGTGGGACGCCCTCGAACTCGCCGGACGTGCGGTGCGGCCCGGCGGCCAGCTGTACATCGCGCTCTACAACGACCAGGGGAGCAAGACGGTGCGGTGGCGACGGGTGAAGCGGCTCTACAACAGGTTGCCCCGTGCCGTGCAACCGGCCTTCGCAGCGCTGGCGGTCGCCCCCGACGAAGGCAAGGCGGCGCTCCGCGCCCTCCTGTCGGGGCGGCCGGGAGAGTATCTGCGGACGTGGACGCGCTACCAGGCGCGCCGTGGCATGAGCAAGTGGCGGGATATCGTGGACTGGGTCGGAGGGCACCCCTACGAGGCGGCGAAGGTGGACGAGGTGTTCTCTTTCTACCGCGCCCGCGGCTTTGCCCTCGAGTACTTGCGCTGCGGGGGCGGGCTGGGGTGCAACGAATTCGTCTTCCGGCACCTCAGCCCGGGCCCGCTCGCGCTTCCGCCTTCGCCCGGAACGCCCTGACTACCGGCCCGCCTGAGCGGCGGCCGGTTCCTCGAGCTTCGCCACCACCTTCGGCTTCACGTCGCCGTTGGCGTGGGAGAACTTGTAGCTGTTCCGGTTCATGTTCGGGCTCTTCGGCGTGCGCAGGACGATGGTCGCCGTCTCGCCGGCCAGCAGCGGCTTCTTGAGGAACTGCTTGTCGCCCGACACGGGGTTGCCGGCCTTGTCGTACCAGAACTCCTCGATGGTGAGGCGGGCAATCGCCTTCGGCGAGACGTTCTTCACCTGGAAGGTCGTGACAATCGTCCCGTCCTTCTCGACCTTGATCACCGGCTTCAGGTACTGGAGATCCGCCGGACCCCTGACGGTGTCGACGAACCTGGCCCGCGACTGGGTGGCGGGCGCGGTCTGGGCGGCGGCGAAGGTCGTGCCGGCCAGCACGGCGGCGACCAGGGCTAGCGCCAGGAATACGCGATTGAGGCGGAGCATCGAAACCTCCCGGGGGGCCAGACAATGAATGACGGATGACGGATGGATGGCGCGGACGCCGACGACTGCCGATCCGAGGCGATTATAGAGCGTTACATCTCGCCGTTCCAGTCCTCGGGCTCGGCCGAAACGGACCGGAAGATCTCGAGGTGCCACTTGCCGCCGCCCCACGGCTCGATGACCTCGGTGGCGACGACGTCCACGAGGATTTCGGCGAAACTGCGGCCCTCGGGGTCGCCCTCGAGGTGGTAGGCCGGCTCGTCCCAGGAGAAGTTGGGGTACAGCGTGATCGTGAGGAAGAGGTCGTATCCGTCGTCGATGACGATGAGCTGGCCGCAGGGGCGCTTGATGGTGGAGTGGTAGACGAGGTACTTCTCGGCGCTGTGGGCCCGGATGTAGCGCTTCAGCGCGAACTCGCGCGCGACGATCTCCTCGACCGCGATCTTCTTGTCCCAGCAGTCGCGGCAGTAGCGCTCTTCGCCCCGGGGCTCCACCAGTTCCTTGGCGCCGCACAGCACGCACCGCGATTTCACGACCGACTTCCGTGACATTCCGTCGATTCTATCACTTGCGTTCGAACGCCGAGGCGTACATGCTCTCGACGTAGTCCTTCACCATGCGCCGCGCGGAGAAGCGCGGCATCACGGTCCGGATCGACTCCTTGACCACGCGCAGCCAGGCGTGCGGCACGCCCGCTGCGTCGCGGTCGTAGAAGGTCGGGACGATCTGCTCCTCGAGGATCCGGTAGAGCGCATCGGCGTCGGCCGCGTCGGCCGCGCCGTGGTCGCCCTCGGGCGCGCCGCCGTCGACCAGCCACCCGTTCGACCCCGCGTAACCCTCGGCCCACCACCCGTCGCCGATGCTGCAGTGCGGGACGCCGTTGATGGCCGCCTTCATGCCGCTCGTGCCGCTGGCCTCGAGCGGCTTGCGCGGCGTGTTCATCCAGACGTCGCAGCCCTGCACCAGGAAGTGCGCCACGTGGAGGTCGTAGTCGTCCACGAAGGCCACCCGCCCGCCGAACCCGTTGTCCATCGCCCGCTTGTAGATCCGCTGCAGGTGGTGCTTGCCGTTGTCGTCGGCCGGGTGCGACTTGCCCGCGAACACGAACTGGAGCGGCTGCCGGAACTTGGAGAGGATGCGGCGGAGGCGCTCGGGGTCGTGGAAGAGCAGCTCGGGCCGCTTGTAGGCCGTGAACCGCCGGGCGAAGCCGATGGTGAGGGCGTCGGGGTTGAGCAGGGTGCCGGCCGCCACCACCTGACCCGGGCTGACCGACTCGTTGGTCCAGCGGTTGCGCGCCCGCTCGCGGATGAACGCGAACAGGTAGCTCCTGAGCTGCTGCCGCACCTGCCACAGCTCGGCGTCCGGGATCTCGTGCACCTTCTCCCAGAGGGCCGGGTCGTCGTGGCGGCTGCGCCAGTCGGGCGCGATATAGGCCTCGAAGAGCTTCGACAGCTCCGCCGCAACCCAGGTGGCCACGTGGACGCCGTTGGTGATCGCCCGGACCGGCTGCTCGCGCTTCAGCTCGGGCCAGAGCGGCGACCACATCGCCTGCGTGACGTCGCGATGCAGCACGCTGACCGCGTTGACCGATCCCGCCGAGCGGATGGCCAGCGCCGTCATGTTGAACTGCATCCCGTTGCCGCTGTTGTTGTCGTAGGCCCCGAGCGCCAGGAAGTTGTCGCGCAGCCCGCCGAGACTGCCCCACGCGCCAGCGAGGTAGGTCTCGACGAGGTGGAACGGGAAGGCGTCGTGGCCGGCCGGCACCGGCGTGTGCGTGGTGAACACCGTGGTCCGGCGCACCTCCTCGACCGCCTGGTCGAACTGGTAGCCGCGCTCGAGGAACTCGCGGATTCGCTGGAGGACGACGAAGGCCGCGTGGCCCTCGTTGAGGTGCCAGACGGCCGGCTCGACGCCCATCGCCCTGAGCGCCCGCACGCCGCCGAGGCCCAGCACGATCTCCTGCTGGATCCGGGTGTCGTGGTTCCCCCCGTAGAGCCGCGCCGACAGCTCGCGGTCCCACGGAGCGTTCTCGGGCAGGTTCGTGTCGAGCAGGTAGAGCTTCACCCGGCCGCCGCGCACCACCCAGACCGCGGCGAGCACGCTTCGGTCGCCGATCGGGACGGCGACCACGCACGGGGTTCCGTCGGGCCGGATGGCGGGCTCGATCGGCGCGTCCAGCCAGTCGAGCGTCTCGTAGGTCTCCTGCTGCCACCCCTCGGCGGTCAGGTGCTGGTGGAAGTAGCCCTGGGGGTACATGAAGCCGACACCCACCAGCGGGATCCCGAGGTCGCTCGCCTCCTTGCAGGTGTCGCCGGCCAGGACGCCCAGGCCGCCGGCATACAGGGGAAGCGACTGGTGCAGGGCGAACTCGGCCGAGAAGTACGCCACCTGGCCGCCGTTGGCCTGCCCGCCGAAGCGCAGCCCCCACCAGGTGTCGCGTGCAGACCGTGCCGCGTCGAGCTCGGACATCACCGAGTCGTACAGCGACAGGAACGCCGGGTCCTCCGCCGCTTCCGCCAGCCGCTCGCGCGGGATCAGCCGCAGCATCCGGACCGGGTTGTGGGCGGTCAGCCGCCAGAGCGGGTAGTCGAGATCCCGGAACACATCACGCGCGCGGTAGTGCCAGCTCCACCACAGGTCGGTGGCCAGCTCTTCGAGACGGGCGATGCGCGGAGGGAGGGGAGGGAGGCCGGGATATCGTTCCATGTTCCTCGTCTTGGATTATCGCATCAGGGGCGGCTCGAGCCGCCGAAGCTCAATGTTACACTGGCCCGCGCGCGCCCCACCTCATCCGTCGCCCCGCGGGCGCGGAGCGGCAGCCGGTCTTTTCCCCCGGGGACAGGAGCAGCCATGTCGTCAGAACAACTCTTCCGTGACGTGTGGGCGGCACTCGTCCTGTCGGCCTTGCCGTGGATGGCGGCGGCGGCACGGGCGCAGGAACCTCCGAGCCGGGAGCTGGAGCACCTCAACTGGATGGAGGTTCGCGAGCTGGTCCCGGCGAGGATACGAACCGTCCTCCTGCCGCTCGGTACGCTCGAGGGCCACGGCGTGGCGGTGAACGGCAGCGACACGATTGCGCCGCTCGCGATGGCCCGCGCCATCGCGCCGAAGGTCAACGCGCTCATCGCCCCGGCCGTCCCCTACGGCATCACCGGCTCGCTCGAGGCCTACCCGGGCGGGCTGACCATTCCCGACGAGGCATACCGGCCGTACGTTCGCGCCATCCTTCACGGTCTCGCGCGCAGCCGCTTCAAGAACGTCATCCTGCTCAACGGCCACGGCGGCAACACCGCTGCCCTGAACGCCGTGGCGGCCGAAGTCGGGCGCGAGGCGGGCATCCGCACGCTGGTCGTCAACTGGTGGACGTTCTGCTCGGACGTGACGCTCGAGGTGTTCGGGGAGGACGGCGGCCACGCCGGCGAGAACGAGAACGCCTACGTGATGGCGGTGGATCCCTCGAACGTCCGCCGCGAGCGCTATACAGGGCCGGAGTTGGCCATCGCGAACCCCGCGCCGGGCGCCTGGAGCGCGTACCCGAGCCCGGCCAGCATCCTCTTGTACAAGCCCGGTGAGGGCCTGCCGCGCTTCGACGCGATCAAGGCGAAGGAGTACTTTGACAAGGTGAATGCGAAGGTCGCAGCGCTGGTCGAAGACATCGTCGGGCGCTGGGACAGGGCGGGGATCTAGAAGGCTCAAGGCTCACGGCTCAAGGCACGGGGCTCACGGCTCACTGCTCAGGGTGCGGGGTTCGGGGCTTCGGACTGCGGAGGAGAGGCGCGCATGAGCGGCAAGATGAAGCGGAGGGAGTTCGTTCGGGCCGGGGCCGCGGCGGTGGCGGCGGCAGCGCCCCGCGCGGTGTTCGGCCAGGCCCCTGCGGTGTCAACTCGCGCGGTGCGGCCGGTCGTCATCTCGTCGGCGAACGGGAATCGCGCCCGCAACGGCGGGCAGCAGACCTGCGTCGAGCGTGCCTTCACGATGATGGCCGGCGGGTCCGACGTGCTCGACGCCCTCATCGCGGGCGTCAACATTGTCGAGCTCGACCCGGCCGACACGAGCGTGGGCTACGGGGGGCTGCCGAACGCGGACGGCGTCGTGCAGCTCGACTCCTGCTGCATGCACGGGCCGCGCAAGCGCGCCGGCGGCGTCGCCGCGATCGAGGGGGTGAAGACGCCCTCGCTCGTCGCGCGCGCCGTGATGGACGCGACCGACCATCACCTGATCGTCGGGGAAGGGGCCCGGGAGTTCGCGCGCAAGCTGGGGTTCGAGATCCTCGACGATCTGAACACCGAGACATCGCGCAGGATGTGGCTGGAATGGAAGCGGCGGACCGACCCCTTGCACTACCTCGATCCGTCGGACCGCGAGATGGCGATCAAGAAGGTGAGCCTCTCGATCATGCGCGAGTTCGGCGCCGACCCCGAGCACTACTACGGGACCATCAACTGCAACGGCGTCAACGCGCGCGGCGAGGTGTCCGGCGTGACGACCACCAGCGGGATGGCGTGGAAGATCCCGGGGCGCACGGGCGATTCGCCGATCCTCGGGGCCGGCCTCTACGTCGACAACGAGGTGGGCGCGGCGGGGTCTACCGGGCGGGGAGAGGCGAACCTGTTCAACCTGTCGTCCTACCTCGTCGTCGAGAACCTGCGGCGGGGCATGCACCCGAAGGATGCCGGGATGGACGCGCTGCGGAGAGTCTCGGCCAACACCGTGGAAAAGCGGCTGCTCACGCCCGACGGCCTGCCGAACTTCCAGCTGAATTTCTACGTGCTCAACGCGCGCGGCGAGTACGCCAGCGTCTCGATGTACCAGTCCACGTACGCCGTCTGCACCGAGTCGGGGCCGCAGACGCTGGCGAGCGAGGCGCTGATCCCGAGAACGATCCCGGAGTGATCCGCGGGCACGGAGGCCCGCGCAGCTGTCGGCCGGGAGAGCCCATGAAGCGAACGATCATTTGCCTGGCGCTGCTCGCTCCGGCGATCGCGGCCCTGGCGCAGGAAGGGGCGTCGCGGCCGCGCGCCCGCGACCTGGGCGTCGGGCCTGGCGTGTTCGCGCCGGGGCCGCTCAACGCGATCACCGACGTCGCAGGTGTCGCGGTCGGCCACGTCACCATCGTTCGGGGAGACGAGGTGCGGACGGGGGTGACCGCGATCCTCCCGCACGGGGGCAACCTGTTCCAGGACAAGGTGGCTGGCGCGGTCTTCGTAGGCAACGCCTTCGGCAAGCTCGCCGGGTCCACGCAGGTCGAGGAACTGGGGACGATCGAGACGCCGATCGTCCTCACCAACACACTCTCGGTCGGCGTCGCCATCGACGCCGTGGTCGGCTACACGCTGGACCAGGACGGCAACGGCCGGGTGCAGTCGGTCAACGCGCTGGTCGGCGAGACCAACGACGGAGGACTCAACGACATCAGGGGCCGCCACGTCACACGCGAGCACGTGCTGGAGGCGATCCGGGAGGCGCGGACCGGGGAGGTCGAGGAGGGATCGGTCGGCGCCGGCACGGGAACCCGCTGCTACGGGTGGAAGGGAGGAATCGGCACCTCCTCGCGGCAGCTCCCCGAGCGGTACGGCAGCTATCGGCTGGGCGTGCTGGTGCAGACCAACTTCGGCGGGGTGCTGACCATCGCGGGGGCCCCGGTCGGCCGGGAACTCGGCCGCCATGCCTTCGCGGCTCCGGGCGGAGGACCCGAGGCAGGCGCAGACGGGTCGTGCATGATCGTGGTCGCCACCGATGCACCCCTCGACGCGCGCGACCTGCGGCGGCTTGCGGCTCGCGCCGTCTTCGGCCTCGCCCGAACCGGCTCGTCCTACAGCCACGGCAGCGGCGACTTTGCCGTCGCCTTCACCACCTCGCTCGAGATGCGGACGAAGGCGGGAGAGACAGCGCCCCGCGCGCGGCGGGTGCTGCCGTCCGAAGCGGTGTCGCCGCTGTTCCAGGCCGCGCTCGAGGCCACCGAGGAGGCCGTCTACAACTCGCTCTTCCGGGCGACGACCGTGACGGGGCGAGGCGGCCAGCGGGCCGACGCGCTGCCGATCGACCGCGTGCGGGAGATCCTTCGGCGCTACAACCCGTCACCTGAGGCCGTACCGAAGACGTGAGAAATGTCACCCGCGGGGCCGTACCGGAGGCGTGAATAACCTCACGCTTCCGGTACGGCCCCGGGGGGCGTGAGAAGGCCACGCACTCGCGATGGCCCCTGTGTAACAGGGTAATTGTCGGGCTGGTTCGAGGACGCGATGCCCACGTCCGCCGGCCGCAACCCAGCTGATCAGGCCAAAAAGTCCCACCTCAGCTTTGGCGCGGCATTTGCCTTCGCCCCTCGCATGAAGACTCGATTGTCTACTCGCGTCGTGTTTCTCTCGGTGTCGCTGGCGATGTGCCTGGTTGCGGCGCCGGCCCTTGCCCAGTCGGGCGGCGGCGGCGTCCGGGGCGGGGTGAGCGGAGATCCCGATCAGTTCTACTTCGGGGCGCACCTCGACACCGGCCCGCTGGTCGAGATGCTCAGCTTCCGGCCCAACGTCGAGATCGGCCTCGGTGACGACCTGACCACGGTGGCTGCCAACTTCGAGTTCGTGTACTGGATTCCGATCCGGCGCACCGCGTGGAACATCTACGCCGGTGGAGGGCCCGCCCTCAACGTCTACAGGTTCGATCGCGGCCGGAACGACGACACGAACACCGAGCCCGGCTTCAACGTCCTGATTGGCCTCCAACACTACCGGGGGGTGTTCGCCGAGTTCAAGCTCGGGCTCATCGACAGTCCCGAGATCAAGTTCGGCCTCGGCTTCAGCTTCTGATCCTGACGCGTCCACGCTCGAGGCAGGGAAGAGAGAGAAGGCAGAACGCGACCGAGGCTGCCTCCTCACTCTTCCTTGTCCTACCCTTTCTACCTCCTACCTTCCTTCTCGCCTTCACTTTCCTCCTCGCCCTTCGTCCGGCCGCGCTCGGGAACCGCTTCCTGGTTCTCTCGCTCTTCCTGCATGGGCCGGTTGGTGATACCCGCCCCGGGCTGGGCCGAGCCCCCCTTGTCGCTACGGGGATTCTCGCTCCCCGGCACGGCGGGCTTCTCCGGCTCGCTCAGCTGGCCCGCGCCGCTCTCCATGTCGGCCGCAGCCGGAACGTTCAGGCTCTCGCGCGAGCCCTCCGCCTTCTCCTGCTCCGACCTGTCCTGCTGCACCATCAACGCCTCCAAGGTACGAGAAATCGCCAGTTCGACTGCCGTCGCAGGTAGAAGGCAAGGGATGTACCGGGTAGAATCGGATCACAATGATCAGCCACAACTCGTTCGACACGGAGGCCGAACTCCAGCTGGCCGGGGCACCGGTGTTGGTGTACAGCCTTGCGCGGTTGGAGCGGGCAGGGTTCCCGCGCGTCGGGCGCCTGCCGTACTCCCTCAAGGTCCTGCTCGAGAACCTGCTGCGCCACGAGAACGGGCGGTTCGCCACCCCCGAAGACGTGCAGGCGCTCGCCTCGTGGGATCCGGCACGGAGAGGGAGGCGCGAGATCGCGTTCACGCCGGCGCGCGTCCTGCTGCAGGACTTCACCGGGGTGCCGGCGGTCGTCGATCTCGCGGCGATGCGGGACGGGATCGTCCGGTTGGGCGGGGACCCGGCGCGCGTGAACCCCCTGCAGCCGGTGGAGCTGGTCATCGATCACTCGGTGCAGGTGGATTACCACGCCCGGAACGACGCCTTCCATCTGAACGCCGAGCTCGAGTTCCGCCGTAACCGGGAACGCTACGTCTTCCTCCGCTGGGGTCAGAACGCCTTCTCCAACTTCCGCGTCGTGCCGCCCGACACGGGCATCGTTCACCAGGTGAACCTCGAGTACCTCGCCCGCGTGGTGTTCCGCGATGAGGTGAACGGGCGGGCGTCGGCCTTCCCCGACACCCTGGTGGGGACCGATTCGCACACGACGATGGTGAACGGCCTGGGCGTGCTGGGATGGGGCGTCGGCGGCATCGAGGCGGAGGCGTGCATGCTGGGCCAGCCGATCTCGATGCTGATCCCCGACGTGCTGGGCTTCCGGCTGGTGGGGCGCCTGGCCGAGGGAGCGACCGCCACCGACCTGGTGCTCACGATCACCGAGCGGCTGCGCAAGCACGGCGTGGTGGGCAAGTTCGTCGAGTTCTACGGGGCGGGGCTCGACTCGATGACGATCGCCGACCGCGCGACGCTGAGCAACATGTGTCCGGAGTTCGGCGCCACCGCGGCGATCTTCCCGATCGACGACATGACGCTCGATTACCTGCGGCTCACGGGCCGCGACCCCGGGCAGGTGGCGCTCGTCGAGGAGTACGCAAAGGCCCAGGGGATGTTCAGGGTCGCCGGCGCGCCGGAAGCCGAGTACAGCGAGACGCTGACGCTCGATCTCGCGGAGGTGGAGCCAAGCGTGTCGGGACCGCGCCGGCCGCAGGATCGCGTCGGCCTGAAGCACGCGAAGCGATCGTTCGCAGAGGCGCTCGACCGCGCGCTGGCCGATCGCCGGCCC
>DAOPQX010000004.1:0-30502 GCA_035348395.1 Vicinamibacterales bacterium
CGGCCGCGCCGCACGCTGACTCGGGAGGCCGATGATGCCGCCAGGCTTCGCGCCGGAAGACTTCTGGCTCCTCCTGCCGGAGATCGTCCTCTGGCAACCGCCCTGGTGGTGCTCGGCGCCGACGCCCTGCTGCCGCGCGGTCGCCAGGGGCTGACCGCCTGGATCGCGCTGGGCGGGCTGGGGGCCACCGCCGCGGCGCTCGTGCCGCTGGTCGGTGCCCAGGCCGCCGCCGCCGCCGGCCTGATGGCGGTGGACGCGTTCGCGGGCTTCTTCAAGCTGCTGTTCCTGCTGGCGGCGGCCCTCACCATCCTGATGTCCACCCGCTACCTCTCGGTGGAGGGGGCGCGGCCGGGCACCTACTACTTCCTGGTCTTGTGCGCCACGCTCGGCATGCTGTTCATGGCGAGCGCCCTCGACCTGGTGACGCAGATCATCGGCCTCGAGACGATGGCCGTCTCGTTCTACATCCTCGCCGGCTTCCTGAAGCCGAACCGCCGGTCGAACGAGGCCGCGGTGAAGTACTTCCTGCTCGGCGCCTTCTCGCTTGGCCTGCTGCTCTACGGGATGTCGCTGCTCTACGGCCTCACCGGGACCACCATGCTGCGGGACATCGGCCCCGCGCTGGCGGGCCTCGAGGGCAACCGCTGGCTCGGCCTCGCGGTGATCCTCGTGGTGGCGGGGCTCGGCTTCAAGATCGCCGCGGTGCCGTTCCACATGTGGGCGCCCGACGTGTACGAAGGGGCGCCGACGCCGATCACGGCGTTCCTCTCGGTCGGCTCCAAGGCCGCCTCCTTCGCGATGCTCCTGCGCCTGTTCTTCGAGGCGCTGCCGGCGGCGAACGCCGACTGGGCCCTGCTGTTCTACGCGCTGGCAATCCTCACCATGACGGTCGGGAACCTGGCGGCGCTGACGCAGAGCAACCTCAAGCGGCTGCTCGCGTACTCCTCGATCGCACACGCCGGGTACGTGCTGATCGGGGTCGTGGCGGCGACCAGCGTGCCGCAGGTCGGGCTCAAGGCGACGCTCATCTACCTGCTCGTCTACGCGTTCATGCAGATCGGCGCCTTCGGCGTGGTGACCATGCTCCGGCGGCACGACGTGATCGGCGAGGAACTGAAGGACTTGAGCGGCCTCTTCACGCGGAGCCCGCTGGCCGGCGCGTCGATGCTGCTTTTCATGCTCTCGCTCGGCGGCATCCCCCCGACCGCGGGGTTCATGGGCAAGTTCTGGCTCTTCAGCGCCGCGATCGACGGCGGCTACTACTGGCTCGCCGTCATCGGGGTCCTCAACAGCGCCGTCTCGCTTTACTACTACTTGCGCGTGGTCGTCTTCATGTGGTTCAAGGCCGAGGCGGTCGGCTCGCCGGTGGTGCTCGGCCCCTCCATGGGGGTGCTGCTCGCGGTGACCGTCGTCGCCACGCTCGCGATCGGCGTCTACCCGCGCGCCCTGTTCGACCTGGCCGACGTCTCGGCGCGGGCCCTCGGCGCGGCCGGCATCGCGGCGATGATCCGCTGAACCGCAGGGCTGAAGCCTGCGGTTGCCGCTGATACGGGGCAGCGGGGCAGGGCCGAGCCCCTTTGTTTGCTGCCGAGAGAGGGCAGCGCCGTGAATATGCCAGGCAGGAAGCCGGGACCGCCGTCGCTCGGGTCGCTCGGCGCCCTCAGCGCCGTGGGCATCGCCTTCGTGCTCGCGCTCCTCTTCGGGTTCCTGATCGGGCGCGCCCTCGACGGATGGCTCGGTACCTCGCCCCTCTTCCTGATCGTCTTCTTCTTTCTCGGCCTTGCCGCCGGCGTCCTCAACGTCATCCGGACGGCGAGCGCCGTCACCCGGAACGATCGCAAATGACGCGGGTGCGGCCCGGGGGCGATCCCCTCCGGAGCTTCGAGCGCGACTCGGCGGTTGCCTGCCTTGCCATGGCGGGGGCCGGCTGGGCGCTGTCGGGCTGGCGCCTCGACGTGGCCGGCGGGGTGCTGGCAGGCGGCGGCCTGATGGCGGTCAGCTACGCCTTCATCAAGGGGGGCGTCGAGGGCGCGGCGCGCGCGCTGGCCGAAGCCGCGGGCACTTCGCGGCGGCGTGTCCGGCTGGCCCTGGCGGTCGTGAAGTTCCTCACAAGGTACGCTTTACTGGCCGTCGCGGCGTACGGTATCCTGACGTGTTTTCACCTGCACCCCGCCGGCGTGCTGGCCGGCGCGCTCTCGCCGTTCCTGGGAGCGCTGGGGCAGCTGGTGCGCATGTCCCGGGCGCGAACCCGGGCCGGTCGTCCGCTCTGATGGAGAAAATCCACCACACCCTGTGGATCGTGCAGTTCGTCAACGGCCTGTTGGGGCCGCTGGTGGCGTCGATGCTCCGCCCGTTCGGCATCGTGTTCGAGCCGGGGGCCGAGGTCATCCCCGACTACGTCGTCATGGCGCTGCTGATCCTGGCCGCCCTCGCGGTCCTGGCGCTGCTCATCCGGTCGCGCCTGAACGTCGAGAGCCCGGGCCGCTTCCAGATCGTCCTGGAGGATGCCCTGTCGTTTGTACACGGGATGCTCGACGAGTACGTCGGGCCGAAGGGGCGGCGCTACCTGCCGCTGGTCGGCACCATGTTCGTCTTCATCCTGATCGGGAACCTGATGGGGCTGGTGCCGGGCCTCATGGCCCCCACGAGCAACATCAACGTGACCCTGGGCTGCGCGCTGACCGTCTTCGTGTACTACCAGTTCCAGGGGTTCAAGGAGCAGGGGGTCGTCGGCTACATCAAGCACTTCCTCGCCCCGCCCGGCGCACCGATGTGGATCGCCCCCATCTACTTTCCGATCGAGATCATCAGCCATCTGTCGCGGGTGCTGTCGCTCTCGGTCCGGCTGTTCGGGAACATCTTCGGCGAGGAGCTGGTGATCCTGATCCTGGCGAGCCTCGTGCCCTTCATCGTCCCGCTCCCGATGATGTTCCTCGGGATCATCACCTCGTCGCTGCAGGCCTACATCTTCACGATGCTGACGATGATCTACCTGGCCGGCGCGGTCGTGGTGGACCACGGGCACGACGGACACGACGCCGGGGTCGAGCACGCCACCGCCGACATGGCGCACGCCTGAGGGGCGCGGCGGGGCGGTGCACGGGTGGTCGAAGGAGCGGGGGGCGGCAGGGCAGAAGGCCTGCTCAACCCGACGCGGATACGGATTCAAAACGACATCGAGGAGGCGTTCATCGTGCGCAAATCGCTGGTGCCGACACTGACGTTGCTGTTCGTGGCCATGGGCCTGGTCGCCCCGGTCTTCGCCCAGGAGGCTGGAGCCACCGGCGGGGGCGAGATCGCGAAGTGGTCGATCATCACCGCCGGGTTCGCGCTCGCCATCGCCGCGGCATTCGGGGCCCTCGGCCAGTCGAAGGGCCTGAGTGCGGCGGCCGAGGCGATCGCCCGCAACCCCAGCGCGAACGCCGACATCCGGTTCGCGCTGATCCTGGGGCTCGTCCTGATCGAGTCGCTGGTGATCTACGTGCTGCTGATCGCCCTCATCCTCTTCTTCGTCAACCCGTTCGTTGGCTGACCCCTGGACTGCGGGCGGGGCGCGGCGGCCCCGCCCGTTCCTCTCCGCCCGCCGGTTTCCCCTCGCGCCCATCGACGCGCTCGTCGTCCTCGCCACGCTCGTTTGGGGCGCCAACTACTCGATCGTCAAGGTCGCTCTTCGCCAGGTTCCCGAGCTGAGCTTCAACGCGCTGCGGCTCGGCATCGCCTCGGTGCTGTTCCTCGGCGTGCTCGCGTTCTTCCCCGCCGCGCGACGGCGCGGGCAGGCGGCGGGTGTTGGGGGCGAGCCGCCGCGGCACTGGTTCCCGACCGCACGCCTCTTCACGGCCCGCGAATGGCTGGCGCTCATCGGACTTGCGGTCAGCGGCCACTTCCTCTACCAGCTCTGCTTTCTCGGGTCGGTGGCCCGGACGAGCGTGGCGAACAGCTCGCTGATCGTCGGCACCTCGCCCGTGGCCGTCTCGCTGCTCGCCGCCGCGGTCGGGCAGGAGCGCGTCTCGCGCCTCCACTGGGCCGGCGCCGCCGTGTCGCTCTCGGGCGTCTACCTGCTGGTCGGCACCGGCGCCGCCGTCTCGCGTGCGTCGGCCGTGGGCGACCTGCTGATGATTGCCGGCGTGTGGTGCTGGGCCGTCTACGCGGTGGGGTCGGCGCCGATGCTGCGCCGCCACGCGCCGATCGCGCTGACCGGCTACACGATGGCCATCGGGAGCCTGCTCTACCTCCCCGCCGCGCTCCCCGAGCTGGCCCGGCTGCAGTGGGCTGCCGTCACCCCGGCGTCCTGGATCGCCCTGGTGTACTCGGCCGTCTTCGCCCTGTTCGCTGCCTACATCGTCTGGCACACCGCGATCCAGCGAATCGGCAACGTGCGCACCGCGATGTACTCGAACCTCATCCCGCTCAGCGCCCTGGCCACCTCCATCGTGTTCCTCGGCGACCGCCTGTCACCGCGGCAGATGCTGGGGGCAGCCGCCGTGCTGACCGGGGTGGCGCTCACCCGGCTGCGGCCGGTGTGGCGCGCAAGCCTTCCCGCCGAAGAGTAGCGTCCGTCCGTCACCCGACGTATCTCCTTTGCGCCTCTGCGGTGAACGTGATCATGAATGCGGTGTGAGACGGTTGTCGTGGACATCGGGCTCGAGAGCCGGTGTATCCTGACGCCGTGGCATCTACCGAGACGCGCCAGGAGGCGCAGGCCCGTGCGCGACAGATTGACGCGTTTCGCCGCGAACTCGGCGAGCTCGATCGGGAGGGCGTGCTCAGGCTGGACGCCGGGGAGCGTGAGAGGGTCGAGCGTCACCACGCCGCGCTGCTCGCCGAGCTGGCAGACCGCTTCGACGTGGATCGCGGCGAGAGCGAGAGCCAGCTGTCGCTGGGAATGCGAATCGCCGCGCTGCTCGGCGCGCTCGCCCTCAGCGCCGGCCTCGTCCTCTTCTTCTATCGCGTATGGGGCCTGCTCGGCACACCTTCCCAGGTAGCGATCCTCGCGGCGGTTCCGCTGCTCGCGCTGGTGGCCGTGGAGGCTGCCGCCCGCCGTGAGAGGACGCTGTACGTGGCATCGGTCCTCGCGCTTCTGGCCGGCGCCGCCTTCGTGCTCGACCTTTCGGCCCTCGGGGCGATCTTCAACATGGCGCCGTCCCCCTGGGTTCTGCTGCCCTGGGCGGCCTTCGCGTTGGCGCTCGCGTACACCTACGGTCTGCGGCTGATGCTCGCCGCGGGGCTGCTGCTCGCCCTTGGCCTGGCCAACGCGCTCGTCGCGCATGCCGCGGGGATCGCGTGGGCGGCGTCGGCGGCGCGGCCGGAGCCGTTCCTGGTGCTCGGAGCCGCGGTGTTCGCCGGGTCGTTCACCGCGCTGGCCGGCCGCCGCGAGGGGTTTGCCGAGACCTGGCGCCTCGTTGGTGCGCTCTCGCTCCTGCTGCCGATCCTCTTTCTCTCCGTCTGGACGACGGTCTTCAGCTATCACCTGCTGCCCGAGACCGTGCTTCGGCTCCTCTACGACTCCGGCGGCTTCGTGCTGCCGGTCGCGGCGATCTGGACGGGCATCAGGCGCGGCTGGCCGTGGGTCGTCCGGCTCTCGACCGCGTTCCTCGTCGTGTTCACCTACGCGAAGTGCTTCGACTGGTGGTGGGAACTGTTGCCCCGCTACCTGTTCTTCCTCGTGCTCGGGGCGCTGGCAGTCGGCGCCATTGTCCTGATGGGGCGCCTGCGGCGCCGCGTGAAGGCGGTGTGAGATGACGCGGGGCTGGTGGATCGCGGTCGGGATCGTGGCGGCCGCCAATGCCGCCGCCGTCGGTGGAGCGGCCTGGAACCGGCAGGGAGAGCCCGAGGCCGTGCTCGAGCTGACCGAACGGGAGCTCGAGCTGCCTCCGGCCGCGGCCGAGAACACGGCCCTGGCGCTCAGGCTGCGGTGGACCGATCCGGGCAACGAGCGCCTTGTCCCGGTGGAACAGCCGTCGCCGCCTGTCGCCGCCGCGCCTCCGCCTGCCGGCGGGGCGTCCTCGCCCATCCCGCAGGCGCCCCCCGTTCCGGCCGTTCCCGCCGCATCCTGGTTCGATCGCGCGAAGCTCGAGGAGGTGGGCTTCGACTGCAGCCTGCCGCTCGACCGGGCGAACGCAGCCCGCTACCGGGCGATGCCGCCGAGGCGGACGTACGCGGTGCTCGAATACGAGGGCGAGGCGTGGCGTTCTCTCGAGCGTTCGCGGGGATCCGGCGGCCGGCAGTCCGACCGGGCCTCCCGGCTCGTCGTGGTGGATGCAGGACCAGACCGGAAGGCGCTGCGCGCGCGGTGGCCAGACCGCCGAAGAGCGGTCGTCGTGCCGGCAACCGCCGCGCTGGTCGTCGAAGGCGGGCAGGATGGCCGATACGTCCTGCACGGCCGGGTCATCGAGATCTTTCCGTCCCAGCTGAACGTGCCGCGCCCTCTGAACCGGGTGCTCGCACCACTTCAGCGCCGCACGGGCGACGAGGGCCCGGCGCGCTACAGGGTGAGGGTGATCTGGGGACGGAGGGATCCCTGGATCGCGGACGTGCAGCCGTAGCTGCCTCGCCGTCCGGCCCCTCCCACCCTCCGCGCTCCGCCTCCTGTCCGTCAGGGGGCGAACTCGTAGCAGCCCGGGGCGGCCAGCAAGCGACCGGTGTGCGAGAAGAACAGGCTGGCGGGCGAGAGCGCGCCGGCGGCCTCGAAGCGGACGACGCGCGCCTTCTCGCCGTCGGCGTCGTAGACGTAGGTGACCGGGGCTCCCACCAACGAAACCCACAGACGTCCTCGCCCGTCCACCGCCGCCGTCCGCACGACCGGTGGGATGACCGGGATCAGCCTCTCGTCCTTCGTGCGGCGCCGCCGCCACTCGGTGGGTAGCGCGGCGACGATCGCGTCGAGCTCGCGCCCCTCGATGTGACGCTCGAAGACGAGCCTCCCCGTTTCGTCGTACCGGCGCCACGCCGGCACGCCCGCCAGGAAGACGTAGTAGAAGCCCCCCGGGGCGGGGAGCGGCATCCCGCTGTTCAGGCCGAGGTGCACGTCCCGTTCGGCCTCCTGGCCCGTCTTCCTGAGGTCTCCGAAGGTCCGGGTGATGCCGCCCGACGGCGAGTACTCCGCGACCAGGGCGCCGGTTTCGGGCTGGCTGAGGAGCAGGCGCCGCCCGTCGTAGTGCAGCGTTCCGACGCCGTTCAGGACGACCCCTTCCAGCGTGATCGTCTCCTCGGCGCGGCCCGGCAGGGTGAAGCCGCCCAAGAGCGAGCCGCCTGGCGCAAACACCTGGATGCGCTCGGCGGGACCGGGACGGTCGGCCACGACGAATGTTCCGTTCCTCGCGAGGCTGAACGCGGTGGGTTGGAGGATGCGCCCGATCTCGGGACCGATCTGCAGGATCTTCCATGCCGAGGTCAGGGCCCGGTCGATGCCGTAAACGGCGTGATTCCCGCGGTCGAACACGAAGTACTGCCCCGAGGCCGCCTGCGCGAAGGCAGCCGGTTCACGGAAGACGCCGACGATCTCCGCCGGCACGGCGGCGACCGAGCGGAGCACCTGAACGCGGCCGCCGGCTGAGGGGGATGGCGGGGTCGCACGCGCCTGCCGATGCTTCCCCGGTGCGAACGACGTGAGGGCCGGCGCGCAGCACGTGCTGAGAAAGGATCGTCGGTTCACGACGCCGACGCTACCGCCGGCTCCCGCCACGCGTCAAGCTTCACCGTAGATCAGATCGTGCGGGAGGTGCAGACGGTGCAGGAGGTGCCGAAGGCCTGCCGCGCCGTAGCCGGGCACCGCGCGGCGAAGGCGGGTGCAGTGCTGATGGTGCCGGAAGTGCCGAAAGTGTTGCGCTCCCTCGCCAGCAGTCATGTCGTCACTGCATTTCACCGCGCAGAGTGCGCAGAGATCTTTGGAAGAATCCGAAATCTCAGCGTACGCCTCCGCGTCCTCTGCGTTCTCTGCGGGTGAACGTACGTGGGACAAGCGGCCGGGCCGGCCTGCAGGAGCCGAAGCCGCCTGCAGGCCTCCGCGGCCGCAATGCTCCCGGCTCTAGAACCGGAAGCCGAATGCCATCTGGAACCGCCGCGCTCCGGGGTAGTGAGTGACCGCGGTTCCCTTGCCGTAGTTCGAGCCCTTTATGTAACCGGTGGGCAGACCCATCTCGTCCTTGGCGCTGGCGTTGTCAACCGACACCGCCGTGTTCCAGCGGTAGAGCGGCAGGCTGTTGGCCACGTTGTAGAGCTCCATCTTCAGCCAGGGCCGCACCGTCCGCCAGATCGGGATCTGATAGTGGAGCGCCAGGTCGAACAGGTTGGTCGACTTGAAGCTCTGCGACCCCCGCATGCCGAAGTACAGCGTCTGCGAGGTGGGCAGGTCGGGGTACGCCGCCCCGCGCGCCTTCTGGATAGCCGAGAGCGGCACGCTCGAGGCCGTCAGGCTGTAGTAGGTGGGCGAATCGTGCCGGAACATCAGGGACGTGTCGATGTCGCCCAGGCGTCCGAGACCCAGGCTGTAGATTGTCCACAGCCGGACCTTGTGCCGCTGGTAGTCGTCGAAGCGCCCGATGGGGTAGTTGCGGGAAGGCGACCGGATCTCGGGGTAGTTGCCGTAGATCGTCGTGCTGCCCGGGGTGTTGGCTCCCTCGCCCTCGTAGTCGCCCTCGTTCTTCAGCTGGAGGGTCCAGTGGCCGTTCAGGCTCCACCGGGACGTGATCGGGTAGCGGCCCTCGAGCAGCAGCGCCTGGTAGTCGCGCTGAGGCGCGTCGGTATTGCGGTAGATCTGGTTGGTGAACGGTCCGAAGGTGAGGCCGGCACGCTCGATCGTCGTGGTGCCGTTGTTCAGCTCGATGAAGTCTTCGACGAAGTTCCCCACCGAGCGGTTGGTGTAGATGATCTTCGCGTAGCCCCTGCCCAGCTGCGCCCCGATCGAGGTCGAGAACTCGCGGGTGACGGGCGAGGACAGCCCCGAGTCCATGAACACGTTGGCGGTCGGGAAACTGCCCGCGTAGGGCACGTAGTTGGCCGGGTCGAAGCCGGGGGCGAAATCGCGGCCTTCGCCGGTGGGCCCGATGTAGTAGAGGCCCAGGTAGTCGGGGCTGCCGACGTTGGTGTTCTGCGCGAACTGCGCCTCGCTGTACTTACCGGCGTAGTGCGCGTAGGTTGCCTGGAAGATGTACTTCCCGTCACCCGCGATGTCCACCGTGCCGGCCAGGCGCGGGACGATCGTGTCGGTGTCGACGGTGACGATGTTCCCCGTGGCCTCGCCCCTCACCCGCTCGTAGCGGACGCCGGCGTTGAACGACAGCCGGCGGTTGACCGCCCAGCGGTCCTGGATGAAGAACGAGTTGGTGGTGATGTCGATCTTCGCCCCGCGCACGGGCAGCCACTGCTCGGCCTCGGTCGCGCCTTCGGCGAACATCGGGATCATGTAGCCCTGGCTGTCGTAGATGGGCGTCCCGTCGGCGGCCGCCTTGTAGTCGGCCAGGAAGACCCACCCGGTCGCGGTCTGCGAGTTGCCGCCGGTCCGCGTGCTGCGGAAGTTCTCGAAGCCGACCTTGATGTCGTGGCTGCCGAGCCGCTGCGTTCCCTTGAACCACGACAGGCTGCCCGCGACCTGCTGGTTGTTCCGGTCCTCAGGATCGGTCTGGTCCCAGTACGGCGCGTTGTAGGTGACTGTGCCGAACGGTCCGAAGTACGACCAGATCGGCGAGTCCACGATGTTCGTGCTGCTGCCGCCCGTGTTGCGGAAGCCGAAGTGCTTGCGCGACCAGCGCACTTCACCGAACAGGTTCGAGCGCAGCACGCCGTTGTAGCCCACCACGATGCCGTTGTTGGGGAAGTCGGGGCTTTCGAGCGCGTGCTCGTCAATGACCTGCCCGAGGCCGCGCCGCAGCGACACCTCGCGCGGGTTGTTCGTGAAGCTGCCCTGCAGGGTGTGGTTCGACGCGAGGCGTCCGGTGAGCTTCGCCTCCCAACGGCGGTTCTTGTCGGTGGTGTCGAACTTCTTCCCGCTCAGCTGCATCGTCGTGGTGCTCAGCACCGACGCGAGGCGCGTCGCGCCGAAGAACCACAGGCGGTCGATGAGGATCGGCCCGCCCAGGGTGAGCTCGTAGGTGCGGTTCAGCTTGTCGGCCTTCTTCGTGTTGCGCGACTGCTCGTAGGGCGTCAGCCGCGTCCACGCGTCGTTGGTGAGGTTCACGCGGCCGCTGCCGCTGAAGACGTTCCCGCCGCTCTTGGTCACGGCGTTCACCACGCCGCCCGAGAAGCGCCCGAACTCCGCCGAGATCCCGGAGGTGAGGACCTGCGTCTCCTCGATCGCGTCCTCGATGAACAGGTTGTTCGCCGTGCCGAACAGGTTGTCGTTGACGTCGACGCCGTCGATCAAGAACACGTTGTCGTACGCGAACGCGCCGGAGATCGTCACCTGCCCGGCGTTTGGCGTGTTGTTGGTCAGGCCCGGCGACAGCTCGGCGATCCCCGAGAGCGTCCGCGCCGCCGGCATCACGTTGATGTCCTTGTAGGTGAAGTTGGCGCCGCCGCTCGGCGTGACCAGTGCCGCGGGCGTCGTCTCGCCCGTGACCGTCACCGACTCGGTGATGCCGGCGAGATTGAGTACCGCGTTGGCTTCCGCCGTCCGGCCCAGCTCCACGACCACCGTGTGCGTGACGGTCTGCATGCTGGGCAGCTCGAACACCACCGCGTAGGTGCCCGGCGGCAGCCCGCGAATCACGTAGCGGCCGTTGCCGTCGGTCACGGCCGTGCGCGTGCCCTGCAGCGCCGGCGACGAGACAGTCACCGTAACCCCCGGCAGCACCAGGTTGCCGGCGTCGCGTGCGGTCCCGGCCAGGATGCCGGTCTGGATGCCCTGCGCGGCGAGCGGCACTGCGCTCGCCACCAGCAGCACGATGAGAGCGAGAGTCCTCGAGCGCATACAGTGCTTCCTCCCCTTGTTTTTATGAACAACGACGGCGAGAAGCGGGAAGAACGAAACGGCCGCGCCGCGCGAACCCAGAGTCCGCGTCAGCGTGAATGCCGCCGCCATCCTCGGCGAGGGCCGAGTGATGCCGGTATCGATTGATCGGCGAAGATCCGAACCTCAGGTGTGCAGAGAGGATGCCACCATCGTCGCCCTCCAAGTCATTGAAACCAAAGGACGAGCTGTCGACGACTCGGCTGCGGATCCAAAACAATGGACGGGAACTACGGCCGAGTGGATTATAACCCCTCGCGGAAGCCCTGGCGAGCGCAAGATCAGTACGCTGCCGTGACGAGCACGGCCTTCAGTACGTCCGCAGTCTGGGGGAGGATGACCTCCTCGAGGTCAGGGCAATAGGCGACCGGCGTGTCCAGCGACCCCACGCGCGCGACCGGAGCATCGAGGTGCTCGAACAGCTCGCCGGCAATCCGCGCGGCCAGTTCGGCGCCGAAGCCGCACGTGAGCTGATCTTCGTGAACGACGACGACGCGGTTGATGCGCTTGACGAGGGCGGCGATGCCAGGCCAGTCGTACGGGATCAGGCTGCGGAGGTCGAACACCGCGACGCTGAGGCCTTCCTTCTCGGCCTGCTGGGCGGCGAGCAGCGATCGCTGGACGAGCGCTCCCCATGTCAGCACCAGCACGTCGTCGCCCTCGCGCCGCAGGGCGCCTTGCCCGAAGGGGATCATGAAGTCGGGCCCCGGGTAGGTTCCCTTGTTGTAGGTCTGGCGGTACAGGTGCTTGTGCTCGAGGAACAGCACCGGGTCGTCGCAGCGTATGGCCGTGCGAAGCAGGCCCGCGGCGTCGACGGCACTGCTGGGGAAGGCGATCCTGATGCCGGGGCAGTGGGCGAAGATGCTCACGCCCGACTGGCTGTGGTACGGGGCGCCGCCCTTCAGGTAGCCGCCGATCGGAGCGCGAACCACCATGGGGCACGAGAAGTTGTTGCCCGAGCGGTACCGCAGCATCGCCATCTCGTCGCGCAGCTGCATCATCGCCGGCCAGATGTAGTCGAAGAACTGGATCTCGACCACCGGCTTGATGCCGCGCGTGGCCATCCCCACGGCGCGGCCGATGATGTTCGCCTCGGCCAGCGGCGAGTTGAACACGCGGGTTGCGCCGTAAAGGCGCTGCAGGCCGTGCGTCACCTTGAACACGCCTCCCTTGCCCGCGACCGCCGACAGCGCCTCCTCCCGCGTGGCGTCGGCGACGTCCTCGCCGAACACGACGATCCGCGGGTTGGCGGCCATCTCGTCGCGGAGGGTGCGGTTGATGGCGGCAACCATCGTGTCGGGCTTGCCCACCGGAGCCTCGGGCGTGTCGAAGGCCGCCGAGGCCGGATCGACGTCGGGCGAGAACACCCAGAGCGTGGCCGTGTCGGGTGCGGGCTTTGCGGCCTCGAGCGCCCGGGCGGCGGCGTCCCGCACGTCGCGCTCGGCCTCGTCGGTGATGCGCTGCAGCTCCTCCTCGGACGCCAGACCCTCGCCGACGAGGAAACGGGCGTGCACGGCGAGCGGATCGCGCCGCGCCTCGGCTTCCCGCTCGGCCGGAGTCTTGTACAGCTTTTCGTCGTCGGAGAGCGAGTGCGAGTACGGGCGGATCACCGTCGCGTGCACGAGGGCCGGCCCCCGCCCTTCACGGGCGTAGGCGACGGCGTCGCGCATGGCGGCGTGGCTCTCGAGGAAGCGCGTGCCGTCCACCTTGGCGACGTGCAGCCCGGGGAAGGAGCGGACGATCTTGGATAGGTCGCCGCCCGGCGTCTGCACTTCCACAGGCACCGAGATCGCGTAGCCGTTGTCCTGGACCAGGTAGACGACCGGCAGGCGGCGGCCGCACGCCGTATTGAGCGACTCCCAGAACTCGCCCTCGGCCGTCGCCCCCTCGCCGAGCGACACGTAGACGACCTCGTCGGGGTGGTGAAGCGCCTCGCGGCCGGGGATCGACTCCAGTCGCCGGTACAGGCGGCCGGCCTCGGCACACCCGACCGCCTGCAGGCACTGCGTGCCGGTCGGGCTGCCCTGCGAGACGATGTTCCACCGGCGGTGACCCCAGTGCGACGGCATCTGGCGCCCGCCCGACGCCGGGTCGTCCGCGGCACCGACCGCCTGCAGCAGCATCTCGTAGGGTGTGACGCCGAGCGCGAGACAGAGCGCCCGGTCGCGGTAGTAGGGGTAGAACCAGTCGTAGCCCGGGCGAAGCGAGTAACTCGCGGCAACGAGCACCGCCTCGTGCCCCGCGCCGCTGATCTGGAAGAAGATGCGGCTCTGGTTCTTGAGCTGGATCTCCTTGTCGTCGAGCTTTCGCGACAACACCATCCAGCGGTACGCCTCGACCAGGCGCCGGCGGTCGAGGCCCTGGAAGGCGGAGCGGTCGCCCGCCTCCGCCGCCCCGCTGTCCAGCATCGATCGGTCCATCGGTGACCCCTGCCCCGGGACGCTGCGCCGCCGGCCAGGCGACGCGAACGCCTTCCCCGGCGATGCCAACTCTTCGAACTGGGCGCGGAACCCGGCCATTATAGCATCCGGGCCCGGTGCTATAATCCCGCTCACCACCCGTCAGCACCGGAGCCGATGGCCCCTTCAGCCGCCCGCCTTCATCGCTGGGACGAGATTGCCCTCGAGAAGATCACCGAGATGATCTCGCGCAAGATCGTCACGGGCGATCGACTCCTCATGGCTCACGTGTACCTCAAGCGCGGCGCGCTGGTGCCCATCCACCGGCACGACAGCGAACAGGTGACCTACGTGCTGGAGGGCGCGCTGCGCGTCCACGTGGACGGGGAGGAGATGACCGTCCGCGAAGGGGAGGTCCTGCGCATCCCCGGCGGCACGCCGCACCAGGCCGAGGCGCTCGACGACACGCTCGAACTCGATGTCTTCAGCCCGCCCCGCAAGGACTGGCTCGCCCCCGACGATCAGTGAATGCGCGGGCCGCGCCCGCCCGAGTACACGTCGAACCGTCGCCGCATGTGGTTCATCTTCCACTTGAAGTAGCGGTACTTGACCTCCGCCAGCGGGCGCGTGCGCCAGACCTTCAGGTAGAGATACCCGCACACCAGGCCCCCGAGGTGGGCCAGGTTCGCCACGCCCCCCTGGTTCGCCGCCATCGACGACAGCAGCGCGATGGCCCCCATGATCATGACGAAGTACTTCGCGGGGATTGGAAAGAGGAGGTAGAGATAGATGGGACGGTTGGGGAAGTACAGTGCGTAGGCGAGCAGAAGCCCGTAGATGGCGCCGGAGGCGCCGACGGTAATCGAGTAGCGGACCGAGGTGCCCAGCTCGCCGGGCACCAGGGCGAAGGCGAGCGTGGTCAGGCCGGCGCCGACGCCGGTAACGAAGTAGTACTTCAGAAAGAACCGGGCGCCCCAGAGGCGTTCGAGCTCGACCCCGAACATCCAAAGCGCCAGCATGTTGAAGATGATGTGGAAGAACCCGGCGTGCAGGAACAGGTAGGTGACCGGCTGCCAGAGGAAGTACCGGCCGAAGACGGCCTCGGGCATCAGGCCGAGGTACAGCCTGACGGCCGGCAGCACCCACGCGAGCACGAAGAACGCAACGTTCGTCCAGATGAGAAGTTTGATGACCGGCGTGACCGGCCCGGGGCCGAAGGAGTAGGAAACCGACCTGTAAGGCGACGAAGGATAGCGCCGCATGAACCCCGCCCTGCCGCGGCCGCGCGGCCAGCTGGCCGAACCTCGTTGCTTCCAACCGGATTCCCGATCGTACCACGCCGCTCGGCGAATAGGTCCCTCAGGGGAGCAACTTCCATGCCCCGCGCGGATTTTCCTCAGCGCGAAGCTCTGCCGCCCAGCAGCCGGCCTCGCACCAGCTTCAGGGCGTCGTCGAACTCGGCGACCCGCAGAAGCCGTGCCGCTGCCGCGAGCGCGAGCATCCCCGCGCCGATCGCGCCGAAGGCGACCAGCAGGCGATCCGTCAGCGAGGTTCCGCCGGAGAACGCCTGGAGGCCCCACGCGGCGGCCCACGCCACCGTGCCCATCACGACACTCGCTGCGAGGATCTTCGAGACGGCCACGGCAAGGCGGGCGCCGTCGATCCCGGCGAGCCGTCCTCGAAGCAGCGTCAGCAGCACCGCGGCGTTGAACATGGCGGCCAGCGCGGTGCCGAGCGCCAGCCCCCGGTACCCCAGGACCCTCACGAGCGTGACGTTCAGCACGATGTTGATCAGCACCGTCAGTGCGCTCACGACGACCGGCGTCCGGGCGTCACGCAGCGCGTAGAAGGTCGGGACCGCGATCTTCACCGCCGAGTAGCCGATGAGGCCGGGCGCGTAGAACGTCAGCGCCGCCGCCGTCGCGGCGGTGTCGGTTGCGGTGAACGACCCGCGCTCGAAGAGCAGCGCGACGATCGGCTCGGCCAGCACGACGAGCCCGACCGTCGCGGGCACGTTCAGCATCAGCATCATGCGCAGGCCGCTCGACACGGTCCCTCGCATGCCCGCCACGTCGTTGTCGGCGGCCTGCGTCGAGATGGCGGGCAGCGCCGCGGTCGCGATCGAGACGCCGAACAGCCCGATCGGCATGTACATCAGCCGGAACGCGTAGTTGAGCCACGACACCGCGCCGGTCCCCTCGCCGGTCGCAAGGATGGTGTTCACCAGGACGTTGACCTGGACCGCGGCCAGTCCCACGGTGCCGGGCCCCATCAGCACCAGCACCTCGCGCAGCCCGGGGTGCCGCGCGTCGAGCATCGGCCGGTATCGGTACCCCTCGCGGTGCAGCTGGGGCCACTGGATCAGGATCTGCGCGATCCCGCCGACGAGCGCCCCGAGTGCCACCGCGTAGATTGGCCGCACGCCGGCACTCGCAAACAGCGGGACCAGCGCGAGCACGGTGACGATCGAGCCCACGTTGAACATGGCGGGCGAGAACGCGGGGACGAAGAACCGCCGGAGCGAGTTCAGCATGCCCATGCACGCGGCCGCCAGCGCCACGAGCGTCAGGAAGGGAAACGTCAGCCGCGCCAGCGACACGGCCAACTCGAACTTGCCCGGCACTGCGCGGTAATCGCTGGCGAAGAGGGTCACCAGGGGCTCGGCGAAGACAATCCCCAGCAACACCAGTGCGACGGTCACGACCGCCAGCGTGTTGACCACCAGGTTGCCCAGCCGCCAGGCCGCTTCGCGCCCGTGGAGGCGAAGGTAACGCGTAAAGGTCGGCACGAAGGCCGCCGTCATCGCCCCCTCGGCAAACAGGTCGCGCAGCAGGTTCGGCACGCGGAAGGCGACGTTGAACGCGTCCATGTCGTTGCCCGCCCCGAAGAAGTAGGCGAGCACCTGGTCACGCACGAGCCCGAGCACCCGGCTGCCGGCCGTGGCGATGCCGATGATGCCGGCCGAGCGGGCCAGCCTTCGGCCACCTCCGGCCGCCGGCTCGGCGGCGGGCGGGAGAACGACCGGGCCGTCCGGGCCGTCCGGCCCCGTCTTACTCGTGGACGCGTCCATTCAGCCTGTCAGGGTAGCACGGGGGGTACAAAAGGAAGGGCCTCTTGGCTCGAGAGGCCCTTGGTGGAGGATGGACAGGCTCCGTGGCTCTTGCTACCGACTTAGACGCCGCAATGCCGGGAAAAGTTCTCCTGCCCTCAGGCCTTGCGAGCCAGCTCGGTCTTCACCCGCTCGCTGACCGCCTTCCCGTCGGCCGCGCCTGCCGGAATCCGGGCCATGACGGTCTTCATGACCCTGCCCATGTCCTTGGGTGAAGAGGCGCCGGTCTCGACGATCACCTCTTGCACGAGACGGCCGAGCGCCTCGTCGTCCAGAGCGGGCGGCAGGTACGCCTGCAGGACCTGCAGCTCGGCTTGCTCCCGGTCGACCAGGTCCTGGCGTCCGCCCCGGGAGAACTGCTCGATCGACTCCCGCCGCTGCTTGACGAGCGTCGTCACCACCTGCAGCTCCTCGTCGGGCGCGAGCGCGCGGCCCCGCTCGACCTCGCGGTTCATCAGGGCCGCCTTGAGGAGGCGGAGCGCCCCGAGGCGCTGCTCGTCCCGCTGCTTCATGGCGGCCGTGATGGCCGCGCTCACGTCCTGCATCAGAGACATGCCCAACCTCACTTCCCGGAAGGTGCGGGGCCGACGGCGCGCACCGAGCCTGACGCCGCCCGGGCCATGACCGGCGCCGGGTCGTGGTCGGCATCGCCGGCGGTGACGTGCCATCGCGAGGTGTTACGGTAGAAGTCGGGGGGCACGGCGGAGTCGAGCCGCACACCAAGCTCGAGCGTCGATTTCACGGTGAAGTAGCCCGACCGGCGCAGCCCCTTCCGGTAAGCGGCGTGGGTGGCGAAGACCCTGATCTTGTCGGAGTCGGCCGCGCGCGCCTCGCGGTCCACCCACCGCAGCAGCGTCGCGAGGCCCTCGGCGTCGTCGGGGTCGGTCAGGAAGTCAACCAGCAGCGTCACCCGCCCGAGGGGCTCGCGCAGGTGCCGGTAGGTCGCGTAGCCGCCGATGGTTTCGCCCCGCTTGAGAGCGACGACCGAGTAGCGCACGTGCGGGGGCTCGATGAACTTCCAGTTGAGGTACCCCGCGTCCCGCCTTACAGCCAGGTCGAAGCGCGGGGCGAGCCGCTCCCAGAGTTCGGTGAACCGCTCGTCGAAGTGGCGCATGGGCTCCACCTGCGCGGCCAGGGGTCGCGCCCTCGACACGAGCTTGACGGCGGGCAGCGTTGCCGCCGAGACCAGCCGGTTGAGCGGCATCGGCCAGCGGGGCTGGCGCAGCGCCCGCCGGGTCAGCGGCTTGACCAGGCACGGCACCGCGTGGAGGTACGGCCACTTGAGCTTCTGCATCAGGGGTCGGGAAGCGGGGCCCATCCCGAGGCCGAGCGCCGCGTCGACCGAGCGGTCGAAGGCGCGGAAGAGCATCTCCCCGATCCCCTGGCGCCGGCGTTCGGGCGCCACCATCAGGTCGGTTGCCCATCCCGCCCGCCATTCGCGTCCGGCTGCCTGGAGGAAGACCGGCATGCTGGACTGCTGGCCGACGATGGTCGGCCCCTCGCGCGCGATCAGGATCAAGGGGCCGTCGGCAGGGGTCGCCGGGTTGAGGGCGTGCTGCCACCGCCAGCGCAACTGGCTGGCATTGGCGGCATCGTGGCCGAACACCCGGCGCACCAGGGTGTCGACGCCGCGCCGGTCGGTCTGCTGGTAGCGGGAGATCTCGGCCATCGCTCGGGTCGTCAGCGTCATTGTAAATCGGTGTGCGGCGGCGGGTGCAGCCGCCCGTCGTTTGTCGCACAATGGCAGAGTGCAGTCCCAGCCGGTGTCGGTCGTCGTGCCGACCTACAACGAGCGCGGCCGCATCGAGCGGCTCGTCACCGAGGTCTTCTCCTCGTTGGCGGCCGCCGGCCTCCTCGGAGAGATGGTGGTCGTGGACGACAACTCTCCCGACGGCACTGGTGCCCTGGCCGACGAGCTTTCGGCGCGGTTCCCCCTGAAGACCGTGCACCGGGCCGGGAAGCTCGGCCTGGGCGGCGCGGTGATGGAGGGCTTCGCCGTGGCGGAGGGCGAGCTGCTGGCGGTGCTCGACGGCGATCTCAGCCATCCGCCAGCGGCGATCCCCGACCTGGTGGCTGCCCTCCACGGCCTGGGCGTCGACATGGCGGTCGGCAGCCGCTACATCCCCGGGGGCAGGTGGCGCAACTGGCCCCGGAAGCGGTGGCTGATGTCCCGCGTCGCCTGCCTGATGGCGCGGCCGCTGACGCCGGTCCGCGACGCCATGTCTGGCCTGTTCGTGCTGCGGAGGGACGCCGTCGAGGGGGTACGGATCGCCTCGGCCGGCTTCAAGATCGGCCTCGAGTTGCAGATGCGGGGACGTGTGCGCTCGGTGGCGGAGGTCCCTTACACCTTCACCGATCGCGAGAGCGGCAGCAGCAAGATGTCCACTCGCGAGGGAGTCAACTACCTCGCGCAACTCTCAATCCTGTACCGTCTCCGCCTCGCGGGCGGCACACGTCCGCCCCGTTACCACCGTGTTACGCCCGGCGAACTCGAGACGCTGAGGGCGCAAAGCGCGAGGCGGCGGACGTAGACGGCGACGGCTGCGTCCGCGACCTCTACTGTCGCGGCTCTTCCTGCGGCTGCCGGGACTCTTGCGGAGGCTGCTGTTCCTGGCCAGGCGTCCTGGGTGGCGGCGTCGGCATGCCCGGACGGGCGGCCGACGGCGCGGCGGTCGGCATACCCGGGGTCGGCGATGTCAGGCTCGCCGGGGTTCCGGGGACGTTGCCGCCGGCCCCTGCCGGCTGCGTGGGCATGCCCGGCTGGGAGGCCCCCTGCGGTTCCTCCATCGGCTCGGGTTCCTGGGGGACCGGCTCGTCCTGGTCGTCGAGCAGGACCGCGGGCTGCTGCGGCTGCGGGCGCATCCGGGCAGGCCGCTGGAACCGGTTCGCCGGATTGGACTGCTCGGCGGCCGGAGCCGGCACGCCGGCCGGCGGGCGCGCGATGGCGAGGACGACGATGCGGTCGTACTGGGACGAGGCAGTGGCGCCGGCGGCTCTCGGGGCCGCGAGGTACCCCCCGGCCGACCGCAGGACCAGGTCGAGCGCCTTGGCTTCGGGGACGTCCGTCAGGGTGATCGTGAGCGGTCCCCCCGGGACCCGCTCCGCGTTCACGATCCGCGTCTGCCCGACACGCGCCCACTCGGCGAGGATCTCGCGCGGCGATGCGTCCCTGGCCTGTAGGGTGATGCGGCCGTCGCGGATTTGGATTTGGACCTGCCCGCCGTGGGCGGGAGCGGCGAGGCCGACGGCCAGCACGGCCGCCGCGAGCGCGGGGTAAAGCTGATTCATGACAGGCCTCAGGGGTGACTGGGCCAGTATAGCCCCCGGGAGGAACCCGGCCAAGCTGGAGGGGATCACCTCTTCTGGAAGTACTCGATGACCCGCTCGAGGATCTCGTCGAGCTGCACGCGCGGCTCGTACCCGATCAGCTCGTGCAGGCGCGTGATGTCGGGCACGCGCCGGGGCATGTCCTCGAAGCCCTCCTCGTAGGCCTGTTCGTAGGGGATCGTCACGATCTGGGACGAGCTGCCGGCGAGCGCCTTCACACGCTCGGCCAACTCCCGGATCGAGATCTCGTGGCCGTTGCCGATGTTGAACACGCGGCCGACCGCACGCGGTTCCACGGCCAGCCGGGCGAGCGCCGCGACCACGTCGCCGACGTACGTGAAGCTGCGCGTCTGCGTGCCGTCCCCGTAGACGGTGATCGGCCGCCCCGCCAGCGCCTGCCGCACGAAGGTCGGGATGACCATTCCGTACTGCCCGGTCTGCCGGGGGCCGACGGTGTTGAACAGCCTGGCGATGACGACCGGCAGCTTCTTCTCCTTCCAGTACGCGAGCGCGAGGAACTCGTCGATCGCCTTGCTGCAGGCGTAGGCCCAGCGGTGCTTGGTGGTCGGACCGAGCACGAGGTCGGCCTCCTCCGAGAACGGCACCGCAACGCTCTTGCCGTAGACCTCCGAGGTGGAGGCGATCAGGACGAGCTTCTTCTTCTTGTTCGCGTGCTTGAGGACGACCTCCGTGCCCCGCACGTTGGTCTCGATCGTGTGCACCGGCTGCTCGACGATCAGCTTCACCCCCACCGCCGCCGCCAGGTGGAAGACGACGTCGCCCTGGTCCACCAGCTCGGCGAGCAGCGGCTCGTTGTCGACCGAGTCGATCGTGTAGTGGAAGGCCGGGTGGGACTTCAGGTGGGCGATGTTGTCGATCGAGCCGGTCGAGAGGTTGTCGAGGACGAAGACCTCGTGACCCTGCTCGAGCAGCAGCTCCGAGAGGTGAGAGCCCACGAACCCCGCCCCGCCCGTGATCAGCGCGCGCATCGTGCCGGACTCCTTCCCTGCGATCTCCTACCTGCGGCCCTCGAACCGGAGGGCCGCGATCTGCTCGGACACCAGGCCGACGAGAAATACGATCACCGCGAGCATGATCAGCAGCACCGACGAGTTGGTGATGTGCCGCTGCGTGGCCACGGTCCACGCCGCGTATCCCGCGCCGAGGGCGAAGGACGCCAGGCTGATCGGGAGGAAGATCCGCAGCGGGCTGAACAGCGTGACCACCTTCAGGATGATCAGGAAGAACTTGCCACCGTCGCGGAGCAGCCGGATCTTCGACTGGCCGACGCGGCGCCTTGCCTCGATCGGCTCGAAGGCGACGTTGTAGCCCGCCTTCAGGAAGGCAAGCGTGGTGGTCGTGGGGGTGGAGAACCGGTTTGGCAGCAGGTGCAGGAACTCCAGGAGGTGTTCGCGCCTCGCCGCACGGAAGCCCGACGTGAGGTCGGGAATCGACCGGCCGGTCATGTAGGCCGCGACCCCGTTCAGCGCCGCGTTTCCCAGGCGCCGGGCCGGGTTCGCCTGCGTCGTTCCCGCCCGCGCGCCGATCACCAGGTCGTACTCCCCCAGCCGCGACACGAGCCGGACGGCCTCGGACGGGGGGTGCTGGCCGTCGGCGTCGATGACCAGGACGAACTCGCCGCGCGCCTGCCGGATGCCGGTCTTCACCGACGCGCCGTTTCCCTTGTTGTAGGGGTGGCGCACGACCCGCGCCCCCGCCGCGCACGCCGCTTCGGCCGTCCCGTCGGCCGACCCGTCGTCCACGACGATGATCTCCCGCCAGGCGGCGGTTGACGCCAGCCCCTCGATCACCTGGGCGATGACGGGCGCTTCGTTGTACGCCGGGATGACGACGGAAGTGTCGGTCGGCGAGGCCACGCGCGGCTCCTGTCGGTTCGGGCGCTACTCGCCCACCAGCTTTTCGATCACGCCGTCCCAGGTCACGACGGCCGCGCGCTCGCGCGCCGCCAGGCCGAAGGATGCCGCGAGGCCGCGGTCGGCGTCGAGGCGCGCGAAGGCCGCCGCGATCGAGTCGGCCTCCGGCTCGCACACCCAGCCGTTCACGCCGTCCTGCACGAACTCGAGGGGGCCGCCGGCGTCGCGCGCCGTGATGAGCGGCTTCGCGCTCAGCATCGCCTCCAGCGTGATGTACCCGTAGTCCTCGTCCACCGGGGCGAAGACCACCGCGAGCGCGTTCGCGTACAGCTCGATCAGCGTGTCGTCGTCCACGCGGCCGGCGAACTGCACGCGGTCGCCCACGCCCAGCTCGGTGGCCAGGCGCTCGAGGTCGGGGCGGTGCGGCCCCTCGCCGGCGACGACCAGCCGCAGGCGGGCGGGGCCGGCAGCCAGCGCGCGGATCGCGAGGTCCACGCGCTTGAGCGCCTCGAGGCGCCCGACCGATAGCACGTAGTCGCCGTACGGGCCGGGCCGGAGGCGGGCCGCCAGCCGGGGCGGGTGGTGCAGCGGGGGCGCTGAGAGGCCGTTGTAGCGCTCGAGACGGGCGGTTGGGACCGCGCCGATGGTGTATACGCGGCGCGCCTCGCGAATCATCCGCGTGTCCAGCTCGATGAGCCGCTCGCGCGCCGCGATGTCCAATTCGTTCAGCTCGAAATCGGCGCAGAGGGGGTTGCCGCAGAGATCGTACGCGGCGCGGTGCTGGTGCAGCAGCCAGATCGACTTGTTCGGGTGGCGGACGCAGTAGGACGGGAACTTCGTCGCAATCACACAGTCGATCCGCTGGCCGGTCACCTCGCTCAAGTCGAGCAGGCGCCACGCCGCGGCGTGGGTGAAGATCTCCTCCTTGGGATACCACTTGTACGGCAGGGCGATCAGCTCGCTGCGGTAGCCGCGCGCGCGCAGCTCCCGCACCAGCTCGCGGCTGAGGCTCTCGGCGCCGCCCTCCACGAGCGGCACCTGCACGGCGCACACGAGTACCGTCCGAACGCCCATCGATCGCCAGCCCCCTCGGCAGGCCGCACCACAGGCCGCTAGGTTGCGAACCGGAAGTTGATCACGTCGCCGTCGGCGACCACGTAGTCCTTCCCCTCGAGCCGCACCTCGCCGTGCTCGCGGCAGGCGGCGAGCGAGCCGCGCGCCACGAGGTGCTCGTACCGCACCACCTCGGCGCGGATGAAACCCCGCGCGATGTCGGTGTGGATCTCGCCCGCCGCGGCCTGCGCCGTCGTCCCGCGCGGGATCGACCAGGCCCGGCACTCGTCCTCGCCGGCGGTCAGGAACGAGATGTAGCCGAGCAGGTCGTAGGTGGTGCGGATCACCCGCTGCACGCCGGGCTCGTCCAGGCCCAGATCGCGGAGGAACGCGGTGCGGTCGGCCTCGTCGAGCTGCGCGATCTCCAGCTCGATCCGGCCGCACACGGCCACCAGCCCGGTCGCCGCCCGCGCGAGGAACGGCGACAGGTTGAAGCGGCCGGAGGCCGCCGCGGGATCGACGAGCGCGGGCACGTCCGACTCGTCGAGGTTGAGCACCACGAGCAGCGGCTTCGCCGAGAGGAACTGGAAGCCGCGCAGCAGCTTCCGCTCGTCAACCGACAGTTCCAGGCCGCGCAGCGGCGCGCCGTCCTCGAGCGCCCGGCCGCAGCGCTGCAGCAGGTCGCGCTCGCGCTCGAGGTCTGCCGAACGCCCCTTCTTCAGGTCGCGATCGATCCGCTCCAGGCGCTTCTCCACTACCCCGAGGTCGGCGAGGATCAGCTCGTCCTCCATCGCCTGGGCGTCGGCGTCCGGCCTGAGGGTGTCGGAGTGATGGGCGACCGTGGGGTCGCGGAAGGCGCGCACGACGTGCACCAGGGCGTCCGCGTTGCGAAAGGGGGCCACGTCGAGCAGCGCCTGCGCAGCCGTCCGCCCGGCCCCGGCGAGATCGGCGAACTCGACTGTCGCCGGGGTGTGCTTTCGCGGGTTGTACAGCTCGGACAAACCGTCGAGCCGCTCGTCGGGCACCTTGGCCACGCCGATGGCGGCCTCGAACTTGGCGTGGCCCGGCCGGACGGCCTCGCCGTGGCTGGTCATCAGCTGAAAGAGAGTGGTCTTCCCCGCGGAAGGGAAGCCAATCAGGGCGGTCCGGAGCATTCCGGCCGCCATCGTATCAGACTCGGCCCCGAGGGCGGGGGGCGAAAGTTTAGTGAAGTTCTTGCGGCTCAAAAGTTTCCGCCGATTCTCAATTGACATCCCGCAGGCCCTGCCATACCATCCGAAGTGGTCAGAAGTGGAGCTTAGTGGAGCAGAGCGATGCTGCGGGGCAACTGCCCGGCCAAAATCGACGAAAAGGGGCGGCTCAAGATCCCGCAGGCCTTTCGGCAGCTCATCGAGCGGGAGTGGGGGAGAGAACTCTTCGTCACCAGTGTAAACGGTGATCACGTCAGGATTTACCCCATGCCCGCCTGGGAGAGGCTGGAAAAGCAGCTGGGCGGCGGGCCGTGGGACCCGGCCACCAAGCGCTTCTTCAAGGCGGTCAACTACTACGGCCAGACCGCCGAACTCGACAATCAGGGGCGCGTCCTCATCCACCCCCATCTCCGGGAGAAGGCCGGCACGCTGGGCGAGGTCGACGTGCTGGGCGAGGTCGATCACCTCGCTGTCTGGAACCACGAGCGGCTTGAGGCCGACGTGGCGGCGAACCCGGTGACCGAGGCCGACGAGTTCGCGCTCGCCCAGAAGCGAGCGTGAGCGTCGGGGGGCGTATGCCGACGCACGTCCCCGTGATGCCCGCCGAGGTGCTCGAGGCGCTCGCGCCCGGCCGCGGCGGCCTCTTCGTGGATGGGACCGTCGGCCTTGGCGGCCACGCCGCCGCGATCCTGCAAGCCGGCGCGGCCAGGCTGATCGGCATCGACCGCGACCGCGACGCTCTCGACCTCGCGCGCCAGCGCCTGGCGGAATGGGACGAGCGCGTGACGTTGCTGCATGGTGACTACCGGCGGCTCGACACGCTGCTCGACGCGGAGGGGGTGGCGGCCGCCGACGGGATCCTGATCGACCTCGGGCTGTCGTCGTTCCAGCTCGAGGCCGAGGGTCGCGGGTTCAGTTTCCAGCGCGACGAGCCGCTCGACATGCGGATGGACCGGACGCAGGGTCCCACCGCGGCCGAGCTTCTCGCCGCGCTCGACGAGCGCGAGCTGGCGGACCTGATCTTCGGCCTTGGCGAGGAGCGCTACTCGAGGCGCATCGCCCGAGCGATCGTCGCGGCCCGCGAGGAGGCGCCGATCGCGACGACGGGCCGGCTGGCCGACATCGTGCGGCGCGCGGTTCCCCGCAAGGGGTACAGCCGGATCGACCCGGCGACGCGGACCTTCCAGGCCCTGCGGATCCGGGTGAACGGCGAGCTGGATGGTCTGGACGCCTTCATCGAGACCGCCTGCGCGCGCCTCGCCGGTGGCGGACGGCTCGCGGTCATCGCGTTCCACTCGCTCGAGGACCGGGTGGTGAAGCACACGATGCGGCGGCTGGCCGGCGGGGAAGGCTCGGCGCTCCGGCTTCTCTGGAGGAAGGCGCGGAAGCCGGGCGAGGCCGAGGTGGACGCGAACCCGCGGGCGCGGAGCGCGAAGCTGAGGGCGATCGAGCGGGTGACCTGAGGAAGGCGGCGGCAGGCATGTGAGCCGCAGGGTTTCTGGGGGGCAGCGATGGACGGACGAATCGCGGACGTGATGGGGTCAGGGATCAGCCCGGCGCCTCAGAACCGGGCGATCGTCCTCGAGGTGGACCAGGCGCGTCAGCGCGACTTCAAGCGGTGGCTGCTCGTCTTCGCGGTGCTGGTGGCCGCGGCGTCGTTCGATGCCTGTCAGCGCTACGGCATCGTGGAGCACGGCTTTCGCCTGGACCAGATCCAGAAGCTGCGGGACGCCGAGGATGCCCAGGCGCGGCACCTGCGGCTCGAGAGGGAATCGCTGCGCGAGCCCTCGCGGATCGAGGAGATTGCGACGCGCGAGCTCCACCTGGTGGTTCCAGCCCTCGCCGACACGCGGGTGATCGAGCGGATCGTCCCGCCCGAGCAGCCGCCATCGTCGGTCGTCGCCTCGCGGTAGGAGCCCGTCATGGCCCAGCGTGTCGAACCCAACCTGTGGCGGGGCACGATCGGGCGCCGGACCGCCGTCGTGATCGTGGCGTTCGTCGTGTGGGCCGTCGCCATCGAGGCGCGGCTCGTCTACCTCCAGGTCATCGATCACGAGCGGATGTCGGCCGAGGCCGAGGAGCAGCAGTCGCGCAACGTCACGCTGCTCGCCCCGCGGGGCGAGATCCTCGACCGGCACGGCGACCTCCTCGCCTACAGCGTGGACCTCGACACCATCGGCGCGGCCCCGAGGGAGGCCGGCGATCCGCAGAAGGCGGTGGCGAGGCTGTGCGCGGCGCTCGGCGACTGCACGCGCGACGAGGTGAGCACGCTCGTGAAGCGCTTCCGCTCGGGGCGCGGCTACGTCTACGTCCGGCGCAAGGTCACCGCGGAGGAAGCCAGGCGCGTCCGGGACCTCAACCTCCCCTGGGTCGTGTTCCACAAGGAGCCCCGGAGGTTCTACCCGAATCTCTCGCTCGCGGCGCACGTCCTCGGCTACGTCAACCTGGAGAACAACGGCCTGGCGGGCCTCGAGTCGACCTACGACCAGCGGGTCCGCGGACGCGACGGCATGCTGCTGGTGATGAACGACGGCCAGCGGCGCACCTTCAGCAGCACGGTCGTCAGGCCGCCCGTCCCGGGCGCCTCGCTCGAGCTGACCATCGATCGCTACCTCCAGTACATCGCCGAGCGCGAGCTGCGCGCCGGCGTGGCCGAACACCGCGCGCGCGGGGGCTCCGTCGTGATCATGGACCCCCACACGGGGGAACTCCTCGCAATCGCCAACTCGCCGAGCTTCAACCCGAACGCGTTCGCCAAGTCCGGGCCCGACCAGTGGCGCAACCGCGCGGTCCAGGACATCTACGAGCCCGGATCCACCTTCAAGATGATCACGGCGTCGGCGGCCCTCGAGACGGGCGCGTTCTCGCCGAACGACGTGATCGACACCGGCAGCGGGGTCATCACGCTCGGGTCGCGGCGCGTCACCGAGTACGAGGGGCACCGGTACGGGGCGCTGTCGCTCACCGACGTGATGGTGAAGTCGAGCAACGTCGGCGCGATCAAGATTGGCTTCGGGCTCGGCGCCGAGCGGCTCGGCGCCTTCGTCAAGGCCTTTGGCTTCGGCACCAGGCTCTCCCCCGACTTCCCCGGCGAGAACGCCGGCATGGTCTGGGCGCCCGAGCGGTGGAGCCAGAGCTCGCTGATGTCGGTGTCGATGGGGTACGAGATCGGCGTGACGCCGCTCCAGATGGCGGCCGCGGCCTCCACGATCGCCAATGGCGGCGAGCTGATCCAGCCGCGCGTCGTGCGAGCGGTGATCGAGGGCGGCCGCCGCGTCCCGGTCCGCCCCCGCGTCGTCCGGCGGGTGATCTCGCCATCGACGGCCGCCTCGCTGGTCGAGATCATGGAGGCGGTCGTCGAGCGGGGGACGGCCAAGGCCGCGCGCATCGATGGCTACACCGTAGCCGGGAAGACCGGCACGGCGGCGAAGCTGGTCAATCGGTACTACTCGCGGAGCGACTACAACGCGTCGTTCGTCGGGTTCCTGCCGTCGCGCCAGCCGGCCCTGACGATCCTGGTGGTCATCGACACGCCGCGCGGGGGGAAGGGCTACGCCGGAGGCGTGGTGGCCGCGCCGATCTTCCACCGCATCGCCGAGGCCGCGCTGCGCTACCTGGGGCTGCCGGCGAGCGTCAACCCGCTCCCGCCGCTCATCGTCGGCGGGCGTCCGCGTCCCCTCGAGGTGGCAGGCCCGGCGACGCCGCTGCTCGTCGCGCCGGTGGCCGGGCCGCTCGCGGAGGGCCAGCTCCGGCTCCCCGAGCTGCGAGGGCTCAGTGGCCGCGAGGCGATGCGGGTGCTCGCCCGACTGGGGATCGGCGCCCGGATCAACGGCGACGGGCTGGTGGTGGAACAGACCCCCCTTCCGGGCACGCCCGTCGAGCCGGGCACCTGGTGCCGCCTCGTGCTCAGCCGCGCAACCGCTCCCACGCCTCCAGGGGCGCAGCCATGACGCTCGCCGAGTTGCTGGCCGCGCTCGGCGACCTCTCGAGCGGCGTCATCGCCGACGAGCCGGCGATGGGGCGGGCGGTGCGCGCGCTCGCGTACGACTCGCGGCGGGTGTCTCCAGGCAGCGTGTTCGTGGCGGTTCGCGGCCAGAAGGCGGACGGCGCTGCCTTCGCCGCGCAGGCGCTGGCGAAGGGCGCCCTGGCGGTGGTGGCCGAGGCGCCGCCGCCGCCCGGCGTGCACGCGACGTGGGTGACGGTCACGGACGGCCGCGCGGCGATGGCGCGGCTGGCCGCGGCGTTCTACGGCCGGCCCAGCCGCGAGATGCAGGTGGTCGGCATCACCGGCACGAACGGCAAGACGACGACCGCCTACGTGCTCGGCGCGCTGTTCGAGGCGGCGGGCACCCGGTGCGGCATGCTCGGCACCGTCGTGTACCGGACCGGGACCGGCGAGCGGGCCGCGACCCGGACCACGCCGGAGGCCATCGACATCCAGCAACTGCTGCGCGAGATGGTGGCAGGGGGCTGCGGCGCCTGCGTGATGGAGGTCTCCTCGCACGCGCTCGCCCTGCGCCGCGCCGACGAGATCGAGTTCGCCGCCGCCATCTTCACCAACCTCACGCGCGACCACCTCGACTTCCACCGCGACATGGAATCGTACTTCGCGGCCAAGCGGCGGTTGTTCGAGCTGCTGGGGCCCGGCGTTCCCGCGGCGATCAACCTGGACGACCCGCGCGGCGCCACGCTGGCCTCGCTGGTCTCGAGGCCGGTGACCTACGCGATCGACCGTCCCGCCGACGTGGTGCCCGAGGGCCTGGCCCAGTCGCTGCGAGGCGTGACCTTCGAGGCACGCACCCCGGCGGGGCCGGTGCGGATCCGCTCGCGCCTCGTCGGCCGCCCCAACGTGTACAACCTCCTCTCGGCCGTCACGGCCGCGGTCTCGCTCGGGATCCCGGCCCCACGCATCGAGGAGGCGATCGAGGCGCTGGAGGGGGTGCCGGGGCGCTTCCAGGTCGTCTCGACCGAGCAGGACGACATCACGGTCGTCGTGGATTACGCGCACACCGACGACGCGCTGAAGAACCTGCTCGAGACGGCGAGGCCCCTGGCGTCGCAGCGCCTGATCACCGTGTTCGGCTGCGGCGGCGATCGCGACCGCACCAAGCGGCCGCTGATGGGCGCAGTCGCGGCACGGCTCAGCGACTTCGTGATCGTGACCTCCGACAACCCGCGCAGCGAGGACCCGCAGCAGATCATCGACGAGATCAAGCGCGGGATCGTGGTGCCGCCCGAGAGGTGGCGGCCGTCGGCCCCCAACGCGCCGCAGAAGTATGCGCCGCCTCGCGCGACGCCGCACCTGGCCATCGTGGACCGGCGCCTCGCGATCGAACGCGCCGTCGAAATGGCCAAGCCGGACGACGTGGTCCTGCTGGCGGGCAAGGGCCACGAGAAGTACCAGGTCATCGGCGACCGGGAGCTGCCGTTCGACGACGTGGCCGTCGCGCGCGAGGCGCTCGCCCGGCGGCGGGGGAGGCGGGCGTGAGCGGGCAAACCGGCGAGGCCGGGCGGCACGCGCTGGTGGTGACCGGCGCGGACGTGGTGTCCGCGATGCGCGGGCGTCGCCTCCACGGGAACCCGAACGCCGGGATTACCGGCTTCACGATCGATTCGCGGCGCACCCGGCCGGGCGACCTGTTCATCGCGATCCGCGGCGACCGGTTCGACGGGCATGCCTTCGTCGCGTCAGCGCTGGCGGCGGGCGCCGGCGGGGCGGTGGTGATGGAGGCGCCGCCCGGGCTGACGCCCGAGGTTCTCGGCGACCGCCTGCTGATCGCAGTGCCCGACACCACCCTCGGGCTCCAGGCGCTGGCCCGAAGCATCCGGCGCCGCTCCGGGGCCCGGGTCGTCGCCGTGACGGGGAGCGCGGGGAAGACCACCACCAAGGAGATGATCGCGGCGTTCCTCTCGCTGGCCGGGCACGTGATGCGGTCGCCCGGCAACCTGAACAACCACATCGGACTGCCGCTCTCGCTCCTCGAGCTGCGCCACGGCTTCGACGCGGCCGTCGTCGAGCTGGGGATGAACCACGCGGGCGAGATCGACCGGCTCGTCTCGATCGCCGAGCCCGACGTGCGGGTCTGGACCAACGTGGCCGAGGTCCACACAGAGTTCTTCCCGTCGATCGAGGCGATCGCCGACGCCAAGGCCGAGGTGCTGAACGGCGCCACCACGGGCACGGTGCTGGTGGCCAACGCCGACGACCCGCGGGTCGTGGCACGGATGGGCTCCTTCCCGGGCCGGACGGTGACCTTCGGGTTCTCGCCGGGCGCCACCGTCCGCGCCGAGCAGGTGGAGGACGCCGGACTTGGCGGCATGCGGGCGCGCGTCACGACGCCCTCGGGGACGACGGCGTGGAGCGTGGCGCTCCCCGGGCGGAACAACCTGCTGAACTCGCTGGCGGCAGCCGCGGTCGGCCTCGAGTTCGGCGTGCCGCTTGCCGCGATGGCCGAGGCCGCGTCGGGCCTGGCGCCCTCCGCGCACCGCGGCGAGCTGGTGCGGCTCGCCCGCGGGATCGTCGTGCTGGACGACTCGTACAACTCGAACCCGCGCGCCCTCGAGGCCGCCCTCGACGGGGTGGATGTGCTGGTGCTGTCCGACTACGC
>DAOPQX010000005.1:0-30076 GCA_035348395.1 Vicinamibacterales bacterium
CACGGCAAGCCGGCGCACCGTCGCCACACCGGCGGTTGCCTCGGCCACCGCGTCGCCAATCCCCCCCGCCTCGTAGTGATCCTCCACGGTGATCACCCGCCCCTTTGTCGCAGCGGCGGCCGCCCGCAGGGTCTCGCGGTCGATCGGCTGCACCGAGTAGAGGTCGATCACACGCACCGGCGTGCCCGACTCGCGCAGCTGCTCGTAGGCCTTCAACGCCTCGAACACGGTCACGCCGGCCGCCACCACGGTCGCCACGTCGGCGTCGCTGCTACGCAGCACCTTGCAGCCGCCGATCGGGAACGCCTCGTCGGGGCCGTAGATGACCGGCGTCTTTGGCCGGCTCGTCCGGATGTAGGCGGGCCCGGGGGCGTACGCCATCTCGGCGACGAGGCGGTCGGTGCTCACCGCGTCGCACGGGTAGAGCACGGTGAGGTTGGGCTGGGCCCTCATCATGGCGAGGTCCTCGAGCCCCATCTGCGAGGGGCCGTCTTCGCCGATGGACACGCCGGCGTGCGACCCCGACATCTTCACGCCCACCCCGCTGATGGCCGCCATCCGCACGAAATCGTAGGCCCGGGTGAAGAACGCCGCGAAGGTGGCGGCAAACGGGATCGCTCCACGGCTCGCCAACCCCATGGCGGTCCCCACCATCGACTGCTCGGCGATGAAGCACTGGTAGAAGCGCTGCGGGAACGCCTTCTCGAACTTGTCGCTGAAGGTGGAGTTGCCCACGTCGCCGTCGAGGGCGACGATGCGCGGGTCGAGCTCACCGAGGCGGACGAGCGCCGTGCCGTAGGCCTCGCGGGTGGCCACCTTGTCGCCCGCCTTGTAGGGGGGCGCGGAGGGCCGGGCGGGACGGGCCAGCTCGGGGCCGCCCGTCGTGCGGGGCGGCCCCTGGATCTGCGGCGCCGCGACGTCGGGCCCGCCGCCTTCCTCGAGGAACTGCCCCCTGAGCTCGGCGAGCGCCCTCGCCTCTTCCTCCGGCTTCAGCGGCTTGCCGTGCCAGCCGTTCTTCCCCTCGATGAAGGACACCCCCTTGCCCTTGATCGTGCGGGCCACCAGCACGGTCGGCCGGTCGGTGGTCCGGCGCGCGGTCTCGAAGGCGGCCAGCAGCGCCGCCAGGTCGTGGCCGTCCACCGTCACGGTGCGCCACCCGAACGCCTCGAAGCGACGGACGTACACGTCGAGATCGTGCCCGGCCGCCGTCTCGCGGCTCTGGCCGAGGGCGTTCACGTCGATGATGGCGCACAGGTTCGACAGTTCCTGGAAGCGCGCCGCCTCGGCCGCTTCCCACACCGACCCCTCCGCGGTCTCACCGTCGCCCAGCAGCACGTAGGTCCGGTAGGCCGAGCCGGTCCGCCTGGCGTTGAGCGCGATGCCCACCCCGGCGGCCAGCCCCTGGCCGAGCGACCCGGTGGCCACGTCCACGAACGGCAGGCGCGGCGTGGGGTGCCCCTCGAGGTCGGAATCGATCCGGCGCAGCTCGAGCAGCTCCTCCCGCGGGAAGGCGCCCGCCTCGGCCCAGGCCGCGTACAGCAGCGGCGCGGAGTGCCCCTTCGACATCACGAACCGATCGTTGTCGGGATCGTCCGGGTGCCGGGGGTCGAAGCGCATCTCGGCGAAGAACAGGGCGGCCACGATGTCGGCCGCCGAGCAGCAGGTCGAGGGGTGGCCGCTGCCGGCCGCGGTCGTCGAGCGGATGGACTCGATCCGGAGCCGGGTGGCGACGTTGTGCAGGACCGGGATCAGGGCATCGTGCGCAGGCATCAGCAGGACCTCCAGAAAACCAGCTGTCCATTATCTCCGGAGACGCCGCCCTGGTGAAACGGCCGGCACGGAATTTCCAGCCCGCCGCGCTGCAGGGCCGCCGGCGGGGCGGAACGCGAAAATCCGCCCCGAACGGTTTATGCTCATGCCTATGACGCACCGCCTCACCCTCATCCCCGGGGACGGGATCGGCCCCGAGGTCACGCGGGCCGTCGTACGCATCCTGGCGGAGGCCGGGGTCAGCATCGAGTGGGAGCAGGAGGAGGCCGGCCTCACAGCCGTCGAGCAGCTCGGCGAGCCGCTGCCGCAGCGGATGCTCGACTCGGTCCGGCGCACGCGCGTCGCCCTGAAAGGCCCGCTCACGACGCCCGTGGGGCAGGGCTTCACCAGCGTGAACGTGGGCCTGCGCAAGACGCTCGACCTGTTCGTGAACCTCCGGCCCGTGTTCAACCTCCCCGGCATCGCGGCGCGCTTCGGCCACCTCGACCTGGTGCTGGTGCGCGAGAACACCGAGGACCTCTACTCGGGCCTCGAGCACGAGGTCGTTCCGGGGGTGATGGTGAGCATGAAGGTGATCACGCGGACCGCCTCGATGCGGATCGCGCGCTTCGCCTTCGACTACGCGCGCCGCCACGGCCGCCGCCGCGTGACCACCGTGCACAAGGCGAACATCATGAAGCGCGGCGACGGGCTCTTCCTGGCCTGCGCGCGCGAGGTGGCCGCCGAGTACCCGGAGATCCAGCACGACGACCGGATCGTGGATGCCGCGTGCATGCACCTGGTGCTGAGGCCCGAGAGCTTCGACCTGCTGCTGATGCCGAACCTGTACGGCGACATCGTGTCCGACCTGTGCGCGGGCCTGGTCGGCGGCCTCGGCGTGGTGGGCAGCGCGAACCTCGGCCACGACGCGGCGGTGTTCGAGGCCGTGCACGGCACGGCGCCCGACATCGCGGGCCAGGACGCGGCGAACCCCACCGCCCTCCTGCTCTCGGCGCTGATGATGCTGCGCCACATCGGAGAGGACGCCGCCGCCGACCGGATTCGCGGGGCGCTCACGCGCGTGCTCGAGGCCGGGCAGGTCAGGACCCGCGACCTGGGCGGAGGCGCGACCACGACCGCGTTCGCCGACGCCATCTGCCGCGAGCTGGCCGCGGGCTGACGCGGCGCGCCCGCAGGGGCGGGCTCAACGTCGCGGGGCCTGGTGTATAGTTGCGCGCAATGGGCGACGCCATCAGCCGGGCCGTGCTCGAGCGCGACGAGGTCGTCCGCTACCTGCGCGGAGGGCACGGCGAGGATCCACGCACCGCCCGCGAGCGGGTGGACAAGTACCTCGCGGAGCTGCAGACCACCCAGCGCTACCCCCTCTACCGGGCGCTCAAGCACCCGGTCTATCCCCTCCTGCGCAAGATCGAGCGCCACGTCGAGCACATCGACCGGGCGGTGGCGGCCGCCAGCCTTGGACGGGTGTTCTGGGCCTCGAACCACAAGAGCCACGCCGACTACCTGATCGAGCCGATCGTTTTGGACGACGCCGGCATCCGTCCCCCGGTAATCGCGGCCGGCATCAACCTGTTCGGAGGCCCGCTGGGGCTGCTGCACCGCCATGTCACCGGCGCCGTGCCCATCCGCCGGAACACCAAGGACCCGGCGTACCTGATCACGCTCAAGGCCTACATCGCCGAACTGCTGCGGCGCCACGACATCCTCTTCTACCCGGAGGGCGGCCGCAGCTACAGCGGCGAGCTGAAGCCTCCCAAGACGGGGTTGATCCACGCGGCGATGCAGGCGGAGGTCGAGAACCTGGTCATCGTGCCCCTCGCGATCTCGTACGAGCTGGTGCTCGAGGATCGGATCCTCTCGCGACAGGGGGTCAAGCGGCGCCAGCGGTCGTTCTCGGGCGAACTGGCCGAGATGGTCCGCGATGCGGTCGGCTACCGCTCGCGCGCCTTCATCACCTTCGGGGAACCGATCCTGACCTCGGGCCGCGACGCGCAATCGAGACGCGACATGCTCGACCTGGCCCACACGGTCGTCGACTCGATCGGCCGTCTCTACAAGGTCACTGCGCCGGCGGTGGTGGCCGCGACCATGCGCCCGCGGACCCCCGTGCGCGAGCTGGAAGACCGGGCCGCGGCCCTGGTGGCTCGGCTGGGGGAGGAAGGGGCGAACCTCGCCGTCGAAGACGGCCGCCAGGCGGTCGCCGAAGGGGTGCCCGCCCTCGAGCGCCGGGGCGTGGTCGCCTGCGAGGGCGACCGGGTGCGCGTGCGCAGCCGAGCGCTGGTCCGCTACTACGCGCGCACCATCGAACACCTGGTCACCCCCCGCCGCAGCGCCGCGCGGCCCTGAATGCTGTCGAAGGCCCTGTTTCACGCACTCGCCGCCAGCCGGCCCCTCGAACGCCTCGCCTCCAGGTACGGCATGGCGCCCGGCGGCTTCGCGCGCCGCTTCGTCGCGGGCGAAACCGTGGCGGAGGCCATCGAGGTCGGCCGCGCGCTGCAGGCCCGCGGCTTCCTCCTGACGCTCGACCAGCTCGGCGAACGGGTCTCGACCCTCGACGAGGCCGACGCCGCCTCGCGGGCCTACGTCCGCACGGCTGCCGAGGTCGTGGCCTCGGGCATCGAGCGCAACCTCTCGGTCAAGCTGTCGCAGCTCGGGCTCCACCTCGATCCGGCCGTCTGCACCGACAACCTGCGGCGAATCCTCATGGCGGCCGCCCCCCAGGGCTTCTTCGTCCGAGTGGACATGGAAGAGTCCTCTACGGTGGACACCACGCTGGCCATCGTCAAGACGCTTCGCGAGCAGGGGTTCGACGAGCTCGGTGTGGTGTTGCAGTCGGCGTTGTACCGGAGCGAGCAGGACCTCGCCCGCATGCTCGAGCTTCGCGTCCGCGTTCGCCTCGTGAAAGGGGCGTACAAGGAACCGAAGCCGGTGGCCTACCAGAAGAAGCGCGACGTGGACGCGGCCTACGAGCGGATGATGCGGCGGCTCATGACCGAGGGGAACTACCCCGCCCTGGCAACCCACGACCCCGTGCTGATCCAGCGCGCCCGCCAGTTCGCGTCGTCTCGCGGGATCGGCCCCGACCGGTTCGAGTTCCAGATGCTGTACGGCGTTCGCCGCGACCTTCAGACCGCCCTTCTCTCAGAAGGCTGCCGCGTTCGCGTCTACCTGCCGTTCGGGCGGGAGTGGTTCCCCTACTACATGCGGCGGCTCGGGGAACGCCCCGCCAACCTCGCGTTCGTCGTCCGGAGCCTCCTCCGCGAGCGGTAACGGGGTCCGTGCCCGGCGTGTTGCACGGGAGCGGCCACCGTGGAAGTTGTCCTTCCTCTATACAGAGGGTGCCCGTTTCTGCATCGTTCACGGACTGCCGAATTCACACTTCTGCAATCCCGTCCTCTGCCGGACAGCCCTTCGCCGGTTTGACGCTTTCCCACGCCCAAGTCTTGCCCAAAGATCGAGAGCGAGCTCATCCTTGGCATGCTCTTTGATTTCAGCTCGAGCATGAAGACCAATGGCCCCCACCAGTCGCTTTCGTTGTCGCTGGCCGACACCGAGTTTCAGGAAGACCGGCGACCCGGGGTGATCGCCACCACCATGTCGTGGATTCAGCAGGGCCTGTGCGGGCTCCACGGCCACGATGCCTTGCTGCAGTACGAGCGGAACCGGATCTTCCTGCGCTGCACGTCCTGCGGGCACGAGACCCCCGGCTGGGACCTCTCGCGCGCGCGCGCGGCCGCCTCGCCGGCCGAAACCCACGCAACGCCGGCCGCGGCCGATCTCGCCGAGGTGGCGTAGCGGACCGCCTCGTTCAGCGGCGTGCCAGGGTTACTCGACCCAGTCCGCGATGAACACGTTGGTGTCGCCCTCGTGCGTCGACCAGCGGTTCGATGCGAACACCAGCCGCTTGCCATCGGGCGAGAACATCGGGAAGCCGTCGAAGGTCCCGTTGAAGGTGACCCGTTCGAGCCCCTGGCCGTCGACGCCAATGAGGTAGAGGTCGAAGTTCCGCCCGCGCGGGTCGTCCATGTTCGACGAGAAGATGATCCGCCGCCCATCCGGGTGGAAGTAGGGGGCGAAGCTGGCCGCCCCGGCGCTGGTGATCTGGCGCAGGCCACCCCCTTCGCGGTTCATCACGAACACCTCGAGGGCCGTCGGCCGCCACAGTTCCGCCTTCAGCAGCGAGCGGTAGTCCTGGAGCTCGGGGCCGTCGGCCAGGGTGCGTCCGCGGAAGACGATCGACCGCCCGTCGGGGGAGAAGAACGCCCCGCCGTCCGGGCCGACGCGCCGCGTCAGGCGGCGGACGTCCGACCCGTCGCCGTTCATCGAGTACAGCTCCATGTCGCCGTCGCGCACGCTGGTGAAGACGATCCGCCCGTCGCGCCCGATGGTGGCCTCGGCGTCGTACCCGGGCGTCGAGGTCAGGCGCTCGAGGCCGCTCCCGTCGGCGCGGGCCCGGAAGATGTCGTACCCCGCGTAAATCGGCCAGACGTAGCCGCGCTCGAACCCCGGCTTGGGCGGGCAGTCGGGCGATGCCAGGTGTGTCGAGCCATAGAGGATCGACTGGCCGTCCGGGTAGAAGAAGGCACAGGTGGTGCGGCCCTTGCCGGTGCTGACCATCCGCTGGTCGCTGCCGTCCGCGTTCATCGTGTAGATCTGGTCGCAGCCGGCCCCGGGCCTGGTGGCCTGGTAGATCAGGCGCTGGCCGTCGAACGAGAAGTAGGCCTCGGCGTTCTCGCCGCCGTCGGTCAGCATCCGGAGGTTCGCGAGGTGACGCTCACGGGGATCGGGCTGCCGGGGCTGCGGCGCAGACTCCTGGGCGGGCCAGGCGTGGGGAGCGCCGGCGGGAATCGTGCCTGCCAGAGGCACGGCCGCGGCGAGAACGGCGAACGCGGCCAGGGGCCACGCAGGGAACGCGCTGCGCAATCGATCCTCCTTGCTGGGGTAGACCCTCTCCCACCTTAGCACACGCCCTCCCCAAACGCGCCAGCTCTTCCCCCCCGCACTTACGAACGCAGCCAAAGGTTTCAGCACCTTCAGCACCCGCCTCCGCCAAGCGCTCGCTTCGCTCCCGCCTTCGCGCCAGGCGCTGCGGCGCGGCAGGCCTCCAGCACCAGCACCCTCTGCACCACCCGCACCAGCACCTTCTGCACCTCCAGCACCAGCACCTTCTGCACCCCCTGCACCTCCTGCACCTCCTGCACCTCCGACACGACTTCCCGTCCACCTCTGAACCGTAGTAACCTTGATCCGGGTATTCACAACGAAGCGAGCGATTCGCGGAGGCCCCCGCTTCCCCCGGCGGCGTCCGCGGCTCCAGGTCTTGGAAGACGCGGACGATGCAGACCTTCCGTCGAAGTGCCAACACCGTCTTCGTCGTCAGCCTCGTCGCCCTGGTCCTGGGCGTCGGGGGGCTGATCGCCCTCGCCTACGCCCTCCAGGGCTCCCCCTACGTCACCCGCGCGTTCGACGAGCGCGAGCAGCCCGTCCAGTTCAGCCACGAGCGGCACGTCGCTGGCAACGGGATCGACTGCCGCTACTGCCACACCTCGGTCGAGACGTCCGCCTTCGCGGGCATCCCGCCCACGAAGACCTGCATGAACTGCCATTCGCAGATCTTCGCCGACAGCCCGTTCCTCGAGCCGGTGCGCGCCAGTTTCAGGGATGACCGCTCCATCGCCTGGACCCGTGTCCACGACCTTCCCGACTTCGTCTACTTCGACCACAGCATCCACGTAAACAAGGGGGTCGGCTGCTCCACGTGCCACGGGCGCGTCGATCTGATGCCCCTGATGTTCCAGGTGGAGACGTTGCAGATGAACTGGTGCCTGGACTGCCACCGCAACCCCGAGAAGTACGTCCGGCCGCGCGACCAGGTGTTCCGAATGGACTACCAGCCCCCGGCCGACCAGATCTCGCTCGGGCGGAAGTTGGTCGCTGACTACAACATCCGGAGCTTGACCAGCTGCTCCACGTGCCACCGGTAACCGCTGTCCACGCGCGACGATGAACGACGCCACCCCCAACGACCTCGCCGCCATTCGCGCCCGCCTCGAGCAAGCGCGCGGACCCGAGTACTGGCGGAGCCTCGAGGAACTGGCCGGCACCCCGGCCTTCCAGGAGGCCCTCCACCGGGAGTTCCCCCAAGGCGCGTCCGAGCTGACCGATCCGGTGAGCCGGCGCACCCTGCTCAAGCTGATGGGCGCCTCGCTCGCGCTGGCGGGCATCACGGCGTGCACACGGCAGCCGGCCGAGAAGATCTACCCCTACGTGCGCCAGCCCGAAGAGCTCGTGCCGGGCAGACCGCTGTTCTTCGCCACCGCGATGCCGCTCGACGGCTACGGAACGGGGCTTCTCGTCGAGAGCCACGAGGGGCGGCCGACCAAGGTCGAGGGCAATCCGGAACACCCAGTCAGCCGCGGATCGACCGACGCCTTTGCACAGGCCTCCATCCTCGGCTTGTACGATCCCGACCGCTCGACGGCCATCACCTACCTCGGCGAGATCCGGCCGTGGGGCGCCTTCCTGACCGCCGCGAAGGCGGCGGTGGAGGCCCGGCGCGCACGGGGCGGAGCGGGCGTCCGGCTTCTCACCGGCACCATCACCTCGCCCACCCTGGGCGAGCAGATTCGGGCGCTGACCGCCGAGTTCCCGGAGCTTCGGTGGCACCAGTGGGACCCGGCCGGACGAGACCAGGCGCGCGCGGGCGCCGCGCTGGCGTTCGGCGAGATCGCCGAGACGCACTACCAGCTCGGGCAGGCGGCCGTCATCCTCGCTCTCGACGCCGATTTCCTCGCTTGCGGCCCGGCGAGCCTGCGCCTGGCCCGGGAGTTCGCCGACGGGCGCCGGCTGACCGGAGGGCGCCGCGAGATGAACCGGCTTTACGCGGTCGAGCCGTCGCCGACGCTGACGGGCTCGGTCGCGGATCACCGCCTGCCGGTGCCGGCCACCGCGATCCACGGCTTCGCGCTGGCGCTCGCGGCCGCGTTGGGCGTGCCGGGGCTGCCGCAGCCGCGCGACGCTTCGGCGCACGCCGGGTGGATCGTGCCGCTCGCCCGCGACCTCCAGGCCCACCGCGGACGCTCGGTCGTCATCGTCGGGGACGAACAGCCGGCCGCGGTGCACGCGGTCGCCCACGCCATCAACGAGGCGCTGGGCAACGTCGGGACCACCGTCGTCTATACCGACCCCGTCGAGGTGTCGCCGGTCGACCAGCTGGCGTCGCTGAGCGAGCTGGCCGCCGACATGGAGGCCGGCCTCGTCGAGACCCTGTTCATCCTCGGCTCGAACCCCGTCTACACGGCGCCAGCGGACCTGGAGTTCGGCCGGCGCCTCGAGAAGGTGAAGCAGCGCTTCCACCTGGGCCAGCACCTCGACGAGACAGCGGCTCTCTGCCAGTGGCACGTTCCCGAGGCGCACTACCTCGAGTCGTGGGGGGACGTGCGCGCGGCGGATGGCACGGCGTCGCTGATCCAGCCCCTCATCGCCCCGCTGCACGGCGGGCGCACGGCGCACGAGGTGCTGGGCGCGCTGGGCCAACAGGCCGGCCAGAGCGCGCACTCGATCGTGCGGGCGTACTGGCAGGCGCGCCTCGCCCCCGAAGGGGGGCCCGCGTTCGAGGGTCAGTGGCGGCGGGCGCTTCACGACGGGCTGATACCCGGCACGGCCGCGACCGCCCGGGCCGTGAAGCTGGCGGTCCTCGGAGACCGTGTGGCCGAGCCGCCGCCGCGGCAAGGGCTCGAAATCGTCTTCCGCGCCGACCCAACCGTCCACGATGGCCGCTTCGCGAACAATCCATGGCTACAGGAGCTGCCGAAGCCTCACACGAAGCTGACGTGGGACAACGCCGCCCTCGTCAGCCCCTCGACGGCGGCGCGCCTCGGCCTCGCGAACGAGGACCTGGTCGAGCTGCGGTACCGCGGGCGCAGGGTCGAGGCCCCGGTCTGGGTGGTGCCCGGCCAGGCGGCCGATTCCATCACGGTCCACCTCGGATACGGCCGTGAGCGCGGCGGGCGGATTGCGGCGGGACCCGGGTTCGATGCCTACCGGCTGCGAACCACCTCGGCGCCGTGGGCCGAGCGGGGCCTCGAGGTGGCGCAGACCGGCCGGCGCTACCGGCTGGCGAGCGCACAGAACCAGCAGATGATCGACGCCCGGCCGGTGGTGCGCTCGGCCACGCTCGAAGAGTTCCGGCGCCAGCCCGGCTTCGCCCGCGAGATGGCGCACGAGCCCCCTCGCACGCTCACGCTGTACCCGGAGCAAGAGTACAAGGGCTACGCGTGGGCGATGACCATCGACCTCAACACCTGCATCGGGTGCGGGGCCTGCGTGGCGGCGTGCAACGCGGAGAACAACATCCCCGTCGTCGGCAAGACCGAGGTGAGCCGCGGCCGCCGGATGCACTGGCTGCGCGTGGACCGCTACTACCGGGGCGATCCCGAGAACCCCGAAGCCTTCAACCAGCCGGTTCCCTGCATGCACTGCGAGAAGGCACCGTGCGAGGTGGTCTGCCCCACGGCGGCGACCGTGCACAGCGCCGAGGGGCTGAACGACATGGTCTACAACCGGTGCGTGGGGACGCGCTACTGCTCGAACAACTGTCCCTACAAGGTGCGCCGGTTCAACTTCCTGCTGTACCAGGACTGGAACACGCCCACCCTGAAGATGGCGCGCAACCCCGACGTCACCGTCCGCAGCCGCGGCGTCATGGAGAAGTGCACCTACTGCGTGCAGCGGATCAACCAGGCGCGGGTCGAGGCCGAGAAGGAGGGCCGCCCGATCCGGGACGGCGAGGTGGTCACCGCGTGCGCCGCCGCCTGCCCGACGAAGGCGATCGTGTTCGGCGATCAGAACGACGCGGCGAGCGCGGTGGCGAAGAACAAGGCCGAGCCGCTGAACTACAGCCTGCTCGGCGACCTCAACACCCGGCCCCGCACCACCTACCTCGCGGCGGTCCGGAACGTGAACCCCGAGATGCCGGGCGCCCGGGCGGGCGGCGGCGACGATCACCACGAGGCGGGGAGGTAAGGGTTCATGGCTTCAGCGTCGCACCCCCACCCGCCCGCCGACCCGCCGGCCTCGAAGGGCGCCGCGACACCCGAGTCGGCGTTCATCGCGCCCGGGCACACCTTCGGCACGATCACCGACAAGATCAGCGCGATCGTGCTGACGCGGCGGACCCCGGTCGGCTGGCTGCTGGGGTTCGCGATCGCCTTCGGCCTGGTGATGCTCTTCCTGATGGCGGTCACCTGGCTGCTGCTGAAGGGCACGGGCATCTGGGGCGTCAACATCCCGGTCGGTTGGGGCTTCGCGATCATCAATTTCGTCTGGTGGATCGGGATCGGGCATGCCGGGACGCTGATCTCGGCAATCCTCCTGCTGCTGCACCAGCACTGGCGCACCTCCATCAACCGCTTCGCCGAAGCGATGACGTTGTTCGCGGTCGCCTGCGCCGGGATGTTCCCAATCCTCCACACCGGGCGTCCCTGGCTGGCGTACTGGCTGCTGCCCTACCCCAACAGCATGGGTCTCTGGCCGCAGTTCCGGAGCCCGCTGATCTGGGACGTGTTCGCGGTCACGACCTACGCCACCGTGTCGGCGCTGTTCTGGTTCGTCGGCCTGGTGCCCGACCTGGCGACGCTGCGCGACCGGGCCACGTCGCGGGCGACCAGGACGATCTACGGCGTGCTCGCGCTCGGCTGGCGCGGCTCGGCCCGCCACTGGGCCCGGTACGAGTCGGCCTACCTGCTGCTCGCCGGCCTCGCGACGCCCCTCGTGCTGTCGGTGCACACCGTCGTGAGCTTCGACTTCGCGATCTCGGTGCTGCCCGGGTGGCACACGACGATCTTCCCCCCGTACTTCGTCGCCGGGGCGATCTACTCGGGCTTCGCGATGGTCCTCACGCTGGCGATCCCGATCCGGGCGGCCTACGGGCTGAAGGACTTCATCACCCTGCGCCACCTCGACAACATGGCGAAGGTGATGCTGGCCACCGGGCTGATCGTCGCCTACGGATACGCGATGGAGGCGTTCATCGCCTGGTACAGCGGCAACTTCTTCGAGCGGTTCATGTACTGGAACCGCCTGACGGGACCGTACTGGCCGGTCTTCTGGGCGCTCATCGCGACCAACATCGTGATCCCGCAGCTGCTCTGGCTGAAGAAGGTCAGGCTGAACGTGCCCCTGCTGTTCGGGATCGCCCTGGTGATCAACACCGGGATGTGGCTCGAGCGCTTCGTGATCGTGGTCACGAGCCTGCACCGCGACTTCCTGCCGTCCTCGTGGGGGATGTACTACCCGACGATGTGGGACTGGTTCACCTACGTGGGAACGATCGGGCTGTTCGTCGCGATGCTGTTCCTGTTCATCCGGTTCCTGCCGATGATCTCCATCTTCGAGATGCGGACGCTGCTGCCCGAGTCGAAGGTGAAGGACTCGGCGCACGCCTAGCGGGGGCAGAGACGAGATGTCGCACGCCGAGGATCCGCACGCGCCCCGCCTCCACGGCCTGGTGGCGGAGTTCGACAGTCCGGACGCGCTGGTGGCGGCCGGGCGGAGGGCCGTGCAGGAGGGGTACCGCGAGCTGGACGCCTACACGCCGTTCCCGATCGAGGCGCTGCACGAGGCGATGGGGTTCGACCGCACGCGCGTCCCGCTGGTCGTCCTCATCGGGGCGATCATCGGGGCGGTGGCCGGCTACGGCCTCCAGTACTGGGCCTCGACCATCGCGTACCCGCTGAACGTCGGGGGGCGGCCCCTTCACAGCTGGCCCGCCTTCATCGTGCCGACCTTCGAGACGACCGTGCTGTTCGCGGCGCTGGCGGCGGTATTCGGCATGCTCGCCCTGAACCGGCTGCCCCAGCCGTACCACCCGATCTTCAATACCCCCCGGTTCGCGCTGGCATCGCGCGACCGGTTCTTCCTCGCGATCGAGGCGCGCGATCCGAAGTTCGACCTGGTTGCGACCCGCCGGTTCCTGGAGAGCTTCAACCCCCGCGAGGTGACCGAAGTTGAGGAATGACACTGCCCTGGGGGCGCTCGTGGTCTTCTGCGCGCTCGCGGCCGGCGGCTGCAGGCTCGACATGCACGACCAGCCCAAGTACACGCCGCTGCGGCAGAGCGACTTCTTCGCCGACGGACGCGCGGCGCGGCCGCTGGTCGAGGGGACCGTCGCGCGGGGCCTGCTCAACGAGGACGAGCTGCTGATCAGCGGGAAGACGGACGGCAAGCTGGCCACGGAGTTCCCGTTCCCCGTCACCGCCGAGGTCGTCGCTCGCGGCCGCGAGCGGTACGACGTCTTCTGCTCGCCGTGCCACGACCGGACGGGCGCCGGGAACGGCATGATCGTGCGCCGGGGGTACCGCGCGCCGCCCTCGTTCCACCAGGACCGCCTGCGGCAGGCGCCGCCGGGGCACTTCGTTGACGTGATGACCAACGGGTTCGGCGCGATGCCGGACTACCGCTCGCAGGTTCCCCCGCGCGACCGCTGGGCGATCACCGCCTACATCCGGGCGCTGCAGCTCAGCGCCAACGCCACCTTGTCGGAGGTCCCGCCCGCGGAGCGCGAGAAGCTGGCGCCGGGCACGGGCCCCTCGGGGGAGCCCCGATGAACGCCCACGACTCGGTTCCCGAACTCGCCGGACTCCGCCGGGCGGCCCTGGCAGCCGCGGCCGCCGGCGCGCTGGTCACCGTCGCCGGGGCGTTCGTCGACCCGACGCAGTTCTTCCGCTCGTACCTGATGGCGTGGGTCTACTGGGCGGGCGTCGCCCTCGGCTGCCTCGGCCTGCTGATGGTCTACCACCTGACCGGCGGCGGCTGGGGCGTGGCGATCAGGCGGCTGCTCGAGGCGGCGATCGGGACGCTGCCGGCCGCGGCCGTTCTCTTCGTGCCGCTGCTGTTCGGGCTCGGCGCCATCTACGTCTGGACCGACCGGGCCGCCGTGCTGGCAGACCACGTCCTCAGCCAGAAGGCCGCCTACCTCAACGTCCCGTTCTTCATCGCGCGCACCGCGATCTACTTCCTCGTGTGGCTGGCGCTCGCGCACTTCCTCGACCGCTGGTCGCGACGCCAGGAGGAGACCGCGGACCCGCGGCCGGGCGAGCGCATGAAACGGCTGAGCGGAGGCGGCCTGGTGATCTACGGGCTCGCCATGACCTTCGCCGCCTTCGACTGGATCATGTCGCTCGACCCGCACTGGTACTCGACCATCTTCGGGATGATCTTCATCGCCGACTCGGCCCTGGGGGCGCTGGCCTTCGTTTTGGTGATCAGCTACCTGCTCGCCCGGGGCGGGGCGTTCGGGCGCGTGCTGGCCCCGTCGATCCTCAACGACCTCGGGAACCTGCTGCTCGCCTTCGTGATGGTGTACGCCTACGTCTCCTTCTCGCAGCTGCTGATCATCTGGTCGGCGAACCTGCCCGAGGAGATTACCTGGTACCTGCGCCGCATCGAGGGGGGCTGGCACCTGCTCGCGATCGCGCTCGCGGTCTTCTACTTCGCCGTCCCCTTCATGGTGCTGCTGTCGCGCGGCAACAAGCGGCAGCCGCAGCGGCTGGCGCTGATCGCCGGGGGCGTGCTGGCGGCGCGGCTGCTGAGCGTGTTCTTCCTGATCGCCCCGGCGTTCCACGAGCACGGCCTGGCGGCCCACTGGCTCGACGCCGCAGCGCTCGTGGGGCTCGGTGGAACCTGGCTGGCGCTCTTCGTCTGGCGCCTGTCGTCGCGCCCGCTGCTGGCGCACGGCGACCCCGAACTGGCGCCGGCGCTCGCACGCAGGCACTGATCAGGAATCGGGGATCAGGGACGGGGATCAGGGATCGGGGATCGGGAATCAGGGATCGGGAGTCGGGGGATCGGGATTCAGGAACCGGGAAGCGAGAGCATGGCGCACGGTCACACCCACGACGAGTACGTTCCGCCGCCGGGGATGAAGTACGAGACGCGCGACCTGTCCACACGCGTGGTGGTCATCTTCGGCGTGTCGCTTCTGGTCGCGGCCATCGTCATCCACATCGCGGTCTGGTGGCTCTACGCTTGGATGGGTCGCGCCAACGAGTCGGCCTACGCGCGCCAGTTCCCGCTGGCCCCCGTCGGGGCGCCGCAGCTCCCTCCCGCGCCGCGGCTGCAGACGCAGCCCCGCGAGGAGTTGAAACAGATGCGCCGCGACGAGGACGGGCTGCTCTCGGGCTACGGCTGGGCCGACCCGAACGCCGGGCGCGTGCGCCTGCCAATCGACCGCGCGATGCAGCTGGTCGTCGAGCAGGGGCTGCCGTCCCGCGCCGCCGGACCGGCCGCGCCGTCCGGCCTTCCGCAGGACTCGAGTTCCGGGCGCACCTACGCGCCCGCGGGAAAGTAGGAGATGAGACATCACCTTGCCGCGGCCGCCGTGGCCCTGTCTCTCGCCGCCGTCCCGGCCTTCGCCCAGTACAACGGCGTGCCGAGGCCCGGAATGATGACGAAGGGCGACAAGCCGGCGGGCATCACCCCGAACGAGCTGAAGAAGGTCGAGTTCGCGCAGCGGCTCGACGTCCAGGTGCCCCTCGACCTGCCGTTCACCGACGAGGCGGGCCGGGCGGTCACGCTGGCCCAGTACTTCGACGGGCGGCCGGTGATCCTGGCCCTCGTCTACTACGAGTGCCCGATGCTCTGCGTCCAGGCGCTCAACGGGCTCGTGAAGAGCCTCAAGACGTTGTCGCTCGAGCCGGGACGCGATTACGAGGTCGTCACGCTGAGCTTCGACCCGCGTGAGACGCCCGCCCAGGCGCTCGAAAAGAAGGAACACTACGTGGAGAGGCTCGGCCGCGAGGGAGGCGCCGCCGCGTGGCACTTCCTGACCGGGGACGACGCGGCAATCCGCCTGCTCACCGACGCGGTCGGCTTCCACTTCGTCTACGACGAGGGGACCGGCCAGTACGCCCACCCGACGGGCATCGTCGTCCTGACCCCCGAGGGCCGCACGTCCAAGTACATCTACGGCCTCGACTACGGGCCGCGCGACCTCCGCCTCGCCCTGGTCGAGGCGGCGGGCGGAAAGATCGGCACCCCCGTCGACTCCCTGCTCCTCTACTGCTTCCACTACGACCCGGAGCAGGGCAAGTACGGCCTCGTGCTGATGAGCGTGCTGCGTCTTGCGGGCGTCGTGACGGTGACCTGCATCGGCGCGTTCATCCTGCTCATGTGGCGGCGCGAGAAGCGAGCCAGGAAGTAGCCCATGAACTGGTCCCTCCCGCTGTTTCCCACCGGCGCCTCGACCATGGCGGGGAAGGTGGATCTGCTCTACTTCGTCCTGATTGCCGTCAGCGGCCTGGCCGTCGCCGTCATCTCGCTCCTCATCATCGCGTTCGGCGTCCGGTACCGGCGGCGCGCGCCCGATCAGGTCGGTGCGCCGGTCATCCCCTCGCTGGCGCTCGAGATTGGCTGGACCGCGGTCCCGCTCGTGGTCGGCCTCGTGCTGTTCGCCTGGGGCGCCAACGTCTACTTCGCGCAGGCCCGTCCGCCCGTCGAGACGCTCGACGTCTACGTCGTGGGCAAGCAGTGGATGTGGAAGTTCCAGCACCCGGGCGGCCAGCGCGAGATCAACGAGCTGCACGTCCCGGTCGGGCGCGCGGTGCGCCTCACCGCCGCCTCCGAGGACGTCATCCACTCCTTCTTCGTCCCCGCCTTCCGGGTGAAGGCCGACGTGATCCCCGGCCGCTACACCACGCTGTGGTTCAACGCCACCAAGCCGGGGGAGTACCACCTCTTCTGCGCCGAGTACTGCGGCACGCAGCACTCCGGGATGATCGGGAAGGTCGTGGTGATGGAGCCGAATGCGTACCAGGCCTGGCTGGGGGGGGGCGCAGCCGAAGGGTCGATGGCGTCGCAGGGGCAGAAGATCTTCCAGGACCTCGCCTGCCACACCTGCCACCTCGACTCGGGCCAGGGCCGCGGTCCGACGCTCGTCGGGCTGTACGGCAGCCAGGTCGGGCTGGCGAGCGGCCAGGTGGTGACGGCCGACGACGCCTACATCCGCGAGTCGGTGCTATCACCTGCTGCCAAGGTCGTGGCGGGGTTCCAGCCCGTAATGCCGACCTTCCAGGGCCTCGTCAGCGAGGAGCAGCTGCTGGCCCTGATCGAGTACGTGAAGTCCCTGCAGGCGAAGCCGCAGGGAACACCGGCGACCCAGGCGCCCGCCGGGCAGCAGCCAGCCGCCGCGACGCCCGCCGCGCCGCAGCCGCGGGCGCCCGGGCCGGCCGGCCGGAACCCCGGCGGGGACAGGAACTAGACGCATGGACAGCCTCACGCTTCCGCGCACGCACTACGCCAACGCCGAGTACGGCCTCAGGTCGTGGCTGCTGACCACGGACCACAAGCGCATCGCGCTGCTGTTCCTCGGCAGCATCTCGGCCTTCTTCCTGATCGGCGGCCTCTTCGCGATGCTGATCCGCCTCGAGCTGCTGACGCCGCCGGGCGACATGGTCGGGGCCGACACCTACAACAAGCTCTTCACGATGCACGGCATCGTGATGATCTTCATGTTCCTGATTCCCTCGATCCCGGCGGTCTTCGGGAACTTCTTCGTCCCGATCATGGTGGGGGCGAAGGATCTCGCGTTCCCACGCCTGAACCTGCTCAGCTGGTACATCTTCATGATCGGCGGGCTGTTCACGCTGGCCGCCATCGCGCTGGGCGGCGTGGACACGGGGTGGACCTTCTACACGCCGTTCAGCACCCACGCCTCGCAGAGCAACGTGATGGTGGCCGCCGTCGGCGTCTTCATCATGGGGTTCTCGTCGATCCTGACCGGGCTGAACTTCATCGTCACGATCCACACGATGCGGGCGCCGGGCCTGACCTGGTTCCGCCTGCCGCTGTTCATCTGGGCGATGTACGCGACCAGCTTGATCAACGTGCTCGGCACGCCGGTGCTGGCGATCTCGCTGGTGGCGGTGGCCCTGGAGCGCGCGCTGCACATCGGGATCTTCGACCCGGCCTACGGGGGCGACCCGGTGCTCTTCCAGCACCTGTTCTGGTTCTACTCCCACCCGGCTGTCTACATCATGGTGCTGCCGTCGATGGGGGTGGTCAGCGAGCTGGTCGCCACCTTCTCGCGCAAGAACATCTTCGGCTACACCTTCGTCGCCTTCTCGAGCCTCGCCATCGCCGTCTTCGGGTTCCTCGTCTGGGGCCACCACATGTTCGTGGCGGGGATGTCGGTGTACGGCGCGATGATCTTCTCGATCCTGAGCTTCATGGTCGCCGTTCCGTCGGCGGTCAAGGTGTTCAACTGGACCGCAACGCTGTACAAGGGATCGATCTCGTACGAGACGCCGATGCTCTACGCGCTGGGGTTCATCGGCCTCTTCGCGGTCGGCGGCCTCACGGGGCTGTTCCTCGCGACCCTGGCCGTGGACGTCCACGTCCACGACACCTACTTCGTGGTGGCGCACTTCCACTACATCATGGTCGGCGGCGCGCTGATGGGCTACCTCGGCGCGCTCCACTACTGGTGGCCGAAGATGACGGGCCGGATGTACCCCGACCTCATTGGACGGATCGCGGCCGTCACGGTCTTCATCGGCTTCAACCTGACGTTCTTCCCGCAGTTCGTCCTCGGCTACCTGGGCATGCCGCGCCGCTATCACGCCTACGCCGAGGAGTTCCAGGCGCTGAACGTGCTGTCCACCGCCGGGGCGTCGATCCTGGCGGTCGGGTTCCTAATACCGGCGTTCTACCTGCTCTGGTCGCTCAAGTACGGGAAGGTGGCCGGTGCCAACCCGTGGGGCTCGGTCAGCCTCGAGTGGACGACCCCCTCGCCGCCGCCGACCTTCAACTTCGACGAGACGCCGGTCATCGCCGGGCCGGCCTACGACTACCGGGAACCGGAGGCGAAGCGTGCCTGACGCCGCATTCGATCCGCGGGCCGTGCCCGGGGCCGACGCTCATGCCGCCGCCCTGCACAGCCCGGCGTTGAAGCATCACTTCGACGACCTCGGGCAGCAGAAGGAGGCGGCCACGCTTGGCATGTGGCTCTTCCTCGCCACCGAAGTGCTGTTCTTCGGCGGCCTGTTCGCCGCGTACCTCCTCTACCGGGTCTGGTACCCGGACGTCTTCGGCGAGGCCAGCCGGAGCCTCGACATCACGCTCGGGTCGGTCAACACGCTCGTCCTCATCGGCAGCAGCCTCACGATGGCCCTGGCGGTCCACGCCGCCGCCACCGGCCAGCGGCGCACGCTGATGATCTTCATCGCCCTCACCATGCTGCTCGGGGCGGTCTTCCTCGGCATCAAGGGGGTCGAGTACTACGACAAGATCGTGCACCACCACGTCCCCGGCCCCTCGTTCCACTTCGAGGGCCCAACGCCCGAGCGCGCGCAGCTCTTCTTCTCGCTCTACTTCGCGATGACCGGGCTCCACGCCTTCCACATGGTGATCGGCCTCGGGCTCATGACCGTGATCCTCCTGATGGCGTGGCGCGGACGCTTCTCGGCCACGTGGTACACGCCGGTCGAGATGTCCGGCCTCTACTGGCACTTCGTGGACATCATCTGGATCTTCCTGTTTCCGCTGCTGTACCTGGTGGACAGGCACAGCTAGGGGGCCACTGCCCTATGTCGCACGTCATCCCCCGCAGGATCTACTACGTCATCTTCGCCGTGCTCGTGGTGCTGACCCTCGTCACGACCGAGGTCGCGTTCTTCGACTTCGGCCTGATGAACCCGGTCATTGCCCTCACCATCGCCGTCGTGAAGGCCACGGTGGTCGTCCTCTACTTCATGCACATGAGGTACAGCTCGCGCCTGACCATGGTCATCGGGGCGGCCGGGATCTTCTGGCTCGGGATCCTGCTCGCGCTGACGATGAGCGACTACCTGGCGAGGGGGGCGGGGACGTACTGACGCGCGTAATCAGGCTTTCTTCTTCGCCAGCCTGGCCAGCACGGCCAGCTCCTTCAGCACCTGCTTGATCGGCCGCGCGGGCGTGCCCCAGAACAGGGTGCCCGGGCCGCGGAGCACCTTGCCGGTCGGCACCCCGCACTGCGCGCCGAGGATCGCTCCCCCGCCAACGGTGACGTGGTCGGCGATGCCTACCTGTCCTGCAATGATCGCCCCGTCCTCGATCACCGAGCTGCCGGCGATGCCCGTCTGCGCGGCGATGACGACGTCGCGGCCAATGCGGACGTTGTGGGCGACGTGCACCTGGTTGTCCAGCTTGGTGCCGCGGCCGATCACGGTCTCGCCCAGCGCTCCGCGGTCCACCGTGCACAGCGTGCCCAGCTCCACGTCGTCCTCGATGACGAGGCGTCCGACCTGCGGGAACGCCTCGTAGCGGCCGGTCGCCGCGTCGCGGACGTACCCGAACCCGTCGCTGCCGAGCACCGTCCCTGCGTGCACGACCACGCCGGCGCCGATCCTGGTCCCCGGGTAGACGACCACGTGCGAGCGGAGCACCGTGCCGGAGCCGATGCGAACACCGGCCCCGACGTGGCAGCCGGCGCCCAGCTGGACGAGGTCGCCCACCTCGGCCCCCTCGTCCACCACGGCATTAGGGCCGACGGCAACCCCGCGTCCGAGGATGGCGGCGGGGTGGACGATTGCGGTCTGATGCACGCCCGGGGGCAGCGAGGCGGGCCGCGAGAGGATGCGGCCCGCGCGGGCGAAGGCCAGCCGGGGCTGGTCGCAGACGACAAGCGCGCCGTGGAAGGATGCGTCCGCGGCGAAGGGGCCGGCGACGAGGACTCCGGCGGCCGATGCCAGCGCCTCGTCGAGGGAGCGCGCGTCCTCGACGAAGGCAAGATCGGTGACCCTGGCCGTCGCCGCCGTGGCGATGCCCGAGACGGGGGTGCCGGGGTCGCCGATGACGCGCCCGTTCACCAGCCCTGCGATCTCCGCGGCGCTCAGGGTCACCGCCGGGCCGCCTCGCCCGCGGGCGTCATCTCCAGCCACGAGAACCAGATCGGATGTCGTCTCTTGTACCATCGGAGGACCTCGAGGAGGGCTTTCTGCTTCTCGGGAGAGATGACCTCGGGCGGGATGCGGTCGAAGTGCAGCCGGATCGTCTTCGCGTCGAGGAACTCGAGCGCCTCGGCGCACAGCGTCTGCAGCTCGTTGCGGATGCGCCCCGAGTCTGAGATCTTCACCGGCCGCGTCTCGAACGGCTCGCCGGCGAGGAAGCGGTTGAGCAGCGGGCTGAAGACCAGCCGGCTCTGCTCGAAGGTTTCACCGAGCCGCAGCGTCAGGGCCACCCGCTTGTCCCCGTGCTTCGACACCATCCGCACGGTGGCTCGATAGACTCCCGGCGAGACCTCTTCGACGCCGGGAGCGCCGGAGTAGGGGTCGGGTCCCATGTAGCCGGAGAGCGCGAGCACCTCCCACCGCTTCTCCGGGAAGAAGTGATCGGCGGTGAGCGTCGGCCGGTCGCCCAGCATCCCTGCGTCGCGGGCCTCGAGGATCATGCGCCTGTAGTCGTCCACCTCGGCGTCCCCGAGCGAATCGCTCGCAAGCGCAGCCAGCCGCGAGGCGAAGTCGGGCGCCGCGGGGTCGAGGCGCATCACGTCCTGCTCCTCGTCGTAGGGCAGGTCGAAGCGCGAGGTGAAGGTGGCCATCGAGGCGTCGAGGCCCAGGATCGGCGCGATGCTGGCGGCCTGCACCGCCTCGGCAGAAGCCGCGTAGCCGTCGCACAGGAAGAGGTGGCGCTCGCCCGCCTCGTCCAGCCACGTCCCGATCCGGTAGGTCGGCGCGTAGGTGCCCGACTCGGTGAACGCGGCCATGCCGCCGGGCAGCTCCCAGCCTTCCTCGACGAGGTGAGCGCCCAGCTCCTGCCAGCTCTTCCACAACCGGCCGATCCGCCCCTCGCGGCTCTTGCCGCCCAACGTCCACACGTGGACGCGGTCGCGCCGGATGCCGGGCCAGGTGGCCTCGATCGCCTCCATCACGAGCCGGCGCGGCGTCCTGAAGTCGAGCAGGATGGCGCGGTCGGCGGCCTGCGCGACGACCTCCTTCGGCAGGACGAGCATCCCGACGTACCCCTCGTACGGCCGCGAGATCTGCAGCGGCTGATTGAAGAGGTGCAGGATCGTCATCGGCCCCGTCGGCGAGCCCTTCGCGAAGCGCGACGTGTTCTCGAGGGTGTCGATGGCGGCGCCCCAGACCGTGATGCCCGATTCCCTGATCTCGCGGTAGAAGCCGTCCCACCCGTAGCCGGGGTCGTTCAGGAGGCGGACGACGAGGCGATCGAGGTGACGGGCGATCTCGGGGCGCGCGTACACCCGCCCAAAGCCGATCTGCGGGTTCGAGCCCATCTCGGGGGTTTCGCCCGCCTTGGGCATCAGCCCCTCGCCCAGGCACACCATGATGGCGTGGTTCTCGGGAAGGTGTCGCGAGAGGTACCAGAGGCTCTCGCTCATGACGTACGCCGAGATCGCGTCGGCGTCCTTCTTCACCTGGTTCAACCCAGCCCTGTCGAGCCGGGCCCCGGCGCCCGGGTGGCCGAAGACCTGCGTGCCGATGGCGGTCACCGCGCCGGTCATCGCCAGCAGCCGCTCCATGCGGCCGTCGAGGAAGGAGAGGTTCCGCGTGAACTCCAGCACCCTCTCGCCGCGCGTCCACTCCACCTCGACGTCCTCGAGCCAGAGGTGGAAGCGGCCGAGGATCGGCCGCGTGTCGAAGGACCACTGCGCGACGACGTCCTGCTTCTCCTGCTCGCTCTCGTTCATGGGGGGGGCTCCTTCGGCTCGCAGCGGGGTCAGCGGCTCGCGGCCAGACGGGCCCACGAGTCGCGCAGCGGCACCGAGCGGTTGAACACCGGGCGGCCCGGCGTCGAATCGGGATCCACGCAGAAGTACCCCTGCCGCTCGAACTGGTAGTGCGAGAACGCGGGCGCAGCGTCGAGCCCCGGTTCGATCTTGCAGCCCTTCAGGACGGTGAGCGAGCCGGGGTTGAGGTACGACTTCCAGTCGCGCCCCTCGTCGGCGTCGTGGGGATCGGGCACGCTGAAGAGGCGGTCGTACAGGCGGACCTCCGCGTCGCGCGCGTGGGCCGCCGAAACCCAGTGGATCGTCGCCTTCACCCGGCGCCCGTCCGGCGACGCGCCGCCCCGGGTGGCCGGGTCGTAGCGGCAGCGCAGCTCGATCACGTTCCCGTCGGCGTCCTTCACGGCCCGCTCGCAGGTGAGGAAGTAGGTGCCGCGCAGCCTCACCTCGCGCCCGGGCGAGAGCCGGAAGTACTTGGGCGGGGGCACCTCGCGGAAGTCGTCCTGCTCGATGTACAGCTCGCGCGAGAAAGGAACCTTCCGCACGCCCATGGAGGCGTCCTCGGGGTTGACCGGGATCTCGATTTCCTCGACCTGGCCCTCGGGATAGTTCTCGATGACCACGCGCAGCGGGCGCAGCACGGCCATCGCCCGAGGCGCCCGGCGGTTCAGGTCGTCGCGCAGGGCATCCTCGAGCAGCGCCACGTCCACGAGGTTCTCGCGCTTGGCCACGCCGACCCGCGACGCGAACTCCCGGATGGACTCCGGCGTGTACCCGCGGCGCCTCAGGCCGACGATGGTCGGCATGCGCGGATCGTCCCACCCCGACACCACGCCGTCCTGCACCAGCTGCAGCAGCTTGCGCTTGCTCGTCACCGTGAAGGTGAGGTTCAGGCGGGCGAACTCGATCTGGCGCGGGCGGCTCGGCACCGGCAGGTTCTCGACGGTCCAGTCGTAGAGCGGGCGGTGGTCCTCGAACTCGAGCGTGCACAGCGAGTGGGTGATGTGCTCGATGGCGTCCGAGATCGCGTGCGTGTAGTCGTACATCGGGTAGATGCACCACTTGTCGCCCGTGCGGTGGTGGGACGCGTGGCGGATGCGGTAGATGACCGGGTCGCGCAGGTTGAGGTTCGGCGACGCCATGTCGATCTTCGCGCGAAGCACGCGCTCACCGTCGGCGAACTCGCCGCGGCGCATCCGCTCGAACAGCTCGAGGTTCTCCTCGACGCTGCGGTTGCGCCACGGGCTCTCGCGACCAGGCTCGGTCAGCGTCCCGCGGTACTCGCGGATCTCGTCGGCCGAGAGGTCGTCCACATAGGCCTTGCCGTCGCGGATCAGGCCCAGGGTGTACTCGTAGATCCGGTCGAAGTAGTCGGAGGCGTGGTAGAGGCGGTCGCCCCAGTCGAAGCCCAGCCAGTGAACGGCGTCGATGATCGAGTCGACGTACTCGACGTCCTCCTTGGCGGGGTTGGTGTCGTCGAAGCGCAGGTTGCAGGTACCGCCGAACTCCTCGGCCACCCCGAAGTTGAGGCAGATCGACTTGGCATGGCCAATGTGCAGGTAGCCGTTCGGTTCGGGCGGAAAGCGCGTGCGGACCGTGTCGTGTTTTCCGGACTCGAGGTCTTCGCGGATGATCGCACGGATGAAGTCGACGGGGGTCTCGGCGCTGGTCGGGCTCATATACCCGGAGTATAGCAAGCGCCGCCCTCGGAGGATTTGGACCACGAAGATCACAAAGACGAAGACGCCGCGCTGGTCGGTCTTCGGCGGTCTCGCCGATCCTCGATCCTTCGTGTCCTTTGTGGGTTAAGCGATCGTTGTGTCCTTTGTAATGGCCATGAGCGCGTCCAGCTCGGCAACCAGCGGCCCCTCCTCCGAGCCCGCCCGCAGCTCGGCCCGCGCGCGCGTCACCCGCCGCGGCGGGTCCACCAGCCAGCCGCGCACGACCAGCGGGGTGCCGACGCGCACCGGTTCGCGGAACCTCGCCTCGGCCCGGGCCGTCACCCCGTGCAGGCCCGCGTAGATCACCGCCCACGCCACCGCCTCGTCCATCAGCGTAAAGAGCAGCCCGCCGTGGATGACCTCTGGCCAGCCGACGTGCTCCTCGCGGGCGACGTACTCGGCGCGGCAGCCGCCTCCGGGGTGCGGCGCGAACGCGACCCGCAGCCCGCGGGCATTCTCCTGACCGCACACGTAGCAGTGCGGGAACATCCGTTCTGCAACCTCGGACACGGCCGCCTCCGCCAAGGGGCTTCGCTCTGACCTTTACGCCTGCGCCGGCATGCCGTAAGCCGTCCACTCCTCGCGCGAGGGGCCATAGACGCCTGGCACGGGCAGGCCGGCCTGCCGCATGAGCACGGTCATCTGCCCGCGGTGGTGGGTCTGGTGGGCGATCAGGACGGCAAGCGCCTGGCCGCGCGTCCACTTCTCACCGTACATCTCGATCGTCCCCTGCAGGTCGGCCTCGCTCCAGGCCTTCTCCACCGCCGCGGGCAGAGCGGCCGACGACTTCTCGTAGGTCTCCACGAACTCCCTCGCCGTTGCCGGTACCGGCGCATCGTCGGGCGGCGCGTCGATGGTCAAGCCGGCGTGACGGGCCATCTCGCCAACCGACGCCACCATGTGCCAGGCGATCCGGCCCAGCGTTCGCGACCCGGGAGCCACCTCCTGGGCCAGCGACGCATCGGTCAGCGCGCGAAGGAGCTTGAGCGTCCCCTCGCGCTCGACGTCCCACCCCGCCTTGAAGTCCGCCATCTTCGTGAACATCGTCGTCCTCCAGTTGCCGCGATACCGCGCCGGTCATCCACGCCGCGGACGATACCTTGCCCGCCGGCAGGGGATCAACATCCGCCACGCCGGCCCGCCAGCGTTCCCGCCGTCCGCTCGAGGCCGTCCAGCAGGCGCACCAGGTCGCCGGTCTCCGTCCTGGGGTTCATGATCGTGGCGCGGAGGACCCGGCGCCCCCCCAGCACGGTCGTCGTGATCCACCCGTCGCCGCCTTGGTTGTACGTGGAGCGGAGCCGCAGGTTGAGGTCGTCGAGCCCCGGGTCGTCCTCGCCGCGATCTCCGACGAAGCGGAAGCACAGGATGTTCGAGGCGGGCACGTGGGCCGCGCGGAAGGCGGGGCGGGAGACGACCAGATCGTGCAGTTGTGAGCAGGTTTCGCAGAGCCGCTCGTACAGGGCGCCGAGGCCCGCCGCCCCGTATCGCTGAAGGGCCACCCACACCTTCAGCGCGTCGGCGCGCCGAGAGCAGCTGAAGCTGCGAAGCCCCTGGTCCCAGTTCCGCCCCTGCCTGGCGTGAAACAGGTAAGGGGCGGACTGGCTGAATGCCCGCTCGAGATCGTCCTCGCGCCGCGCCAGCACCACGCTGGCCGTCAGCGGCATCAGCATCATCTTGTGCGGGTCCCAGGCGATCGTGCTGGCCCGCCCGAGACCTGCGAGGCGTTCGCGATGCCGCGGGGAGAGCAGCGCCGACGCGCCGTGCGAGCCGTCCACGTGGAACCAGAGACCGCGCTCCTCGCAGGCGCGCCCGATCGCCTCGAGGTCGTCGAACGCGCCGGTGGCGGTGGAGCCCGCCGTTGCCACGACGGCCATGACGACACGCCCCTCCGCTCGCAGGCGATCGAGGACGCGCGTCAGGGCGATGGTGTCCATGCCCCAATCGCTCCCCGTCGGCACCAGGACGACGTTGTCGGTTCCAATGCCCAGCTCGCCAACCGCCCGCGCCACGCTGTAGTGGGCGTGCTCTCCGCACACGACGGCCGGCGGCCGGGGCCCGACCCCGCGCGCCCAGGCGTCGGGCATCAGCGCCTGTCGCGCGGCCAGCAGCCCGGCGAAGTTCGCCTCGGTTCCGCCCGAGGTGAACGTCCCGCCCGACTCCGCGGGCATGCCCGCCAGGCCGCACATCCACCGGATCACCCGGGCCTCGATCATCGTGCCGACCGGCGACATCTCCCAGACAGCGCACGACTGGTTCAGCGCGGCCGTCAGGCTTTCGGTCCACACCGAGGCCGCGACGGGTGCCGAGACCTGGTGACCCATCGCGCGCGGATGCATCAGGCGATTGCAGTCGGGAAGGATGTCGCGCTCGATCCGGGCCAGCACCTCTTCGATCGGGCGGCCGGAGACAGGCAGTGCCTCGTCGAAGCGCCGTTCCAGCTCGGCCGGGGTCAGAGGAGTCGAAACCGGGCCTGCCCCGCCCCGCGTATCGCGGAAGTAGTCGGCGACGAGCCGGGCGAAGGCGACTCCGACGGATGGATCGGTATCGTCCTCGAGCGCAGCGAGCACGTCACGAGCATCGGCCATGAAGGCCGATCTTACAGGAGGGATGAAGGGGCGCCATCCCGGCGCCCCGAAACACCTCAGCCGAACGGCTCAGGCGCGTGCGCCCTTCTTCCTCCTTCGCCGCGCCACCACGAGGCCGGCTAGCCCGGACGACAGCAGCAGGATCGTTCCCGGCTCGGGCACGTTGGCACCGTCGAGCGACGCTCCCTGCAGCCCCGGCGGTACGAAGAGCCCGCCCGCCACGGGGATTTGCGAGGCCGGAACGCCGGTGAGGACGATGACGGCCACGAGCAGCCCGGGTGGCATCGTCGTCGACGGGGGATAGCCCAACAGCTGCCCGACGAACGGGATGGCCGGCGGCGAGCCGCCAGTCGACCCGCCTCGGCTGGGAACCTGAGCGGGCGGCCCGAGGACCGGCCACGTGCCCGGCACCTGGCCGTTGGACGTGCGCTGCGAGAAGCCGGGCCAGTTGCCGGTGAACATCGACCCGGTGGTCGCCTCGAGCCCGAAGTCGCCCGGGTTTACCTCGGGGCCCGTGACGGTCAGGATTCCCGAAACGATCGCCACCGGGCTCGGCCCGGACACGAACGCGATCGGGTTGGCGGCCGCGGGAGCGGCAAGCGCGACAATCAGCAGCAGCGCGGCCGCGAAGATGGACCTTCGCATGGTTCAGCCTCCAGGGGACCTCGCGCGCGCCACCCTGTGCAGCGCGCGACGTACGTGGGGTACCCGGAAGAGCAACCAAGCAAAGGCAGGGCCGCGGAGGGCCGCCTCAGCGGCCGGCCGGCGGCTTTGCGCCGAGCGCCTCGGCCTCGCGCCGCGTCCAGTCGCAGACCGCGGTGATTTCCTCGGCAGAAAGCCGCGCCTCTGGGTGCAGGAGCACGTACTTCGGGTCGGGCATCGCCCCGGTGGTGATCTCCTCGCAGATCTCCTCCAGCCGTCGCGCTTGGCGGCGGTTGTCGAGAAGTGCCCACTCCGAGAAGTTCATGTGCGACCGTCCTTCTTCGACGTCGCCCGCCACGAGCCAGGAGATCGGGGCGACCCGGCTGTACCATGGCCACCGGGTTTCGTTCGAGTGGCAGTCGCGGCACGAACGGTCGAGAACAGCCACGACAGCGGCGGGCGGCCCGGCCGTAGCCGCCAGGCTCTGCTGCGGGTCAGACGGCGGGTTGCTTCGATCGACCGGCACGAACTGGGCGATCGCCAGGAGGACGGCCACGACCGGGAGGGCCCAGCGGGCCGCGCGACGAACGGTCAGGGGCATGAGGTGGCCTTTCGCTGCGGGCGAGCCGCGCTCACTAGAACCGGTCATTCCCGGCTCGACGTTTCCCGAGGCCGACGGGGTATTCTACTGCGCATGGCACACCTGACGGCCGCTCGCCTTCTCGTGCTCGCCGCGCTCGGGCTCGCCATCGCCGGCCTTTCGGCGAGCACCCGAGAGGCGGCCCCTGACGACTCGTCTCCCGCCCCGGTTTCGCCGGTCCCGTCGGAGCGGCAGCTCCGCTGGCACGAGCTCGAGTACTACGGGTTCCTGCATTTCGGTCCCAACACCTTCACCAACAAGGAGTGGGGCTACGGCGACGAGGCCCCGGCCATCTTCAACCCCGCCGCGCTCGACGCCCGGCAGTGGGCGCGCGTCGCACGCGACGCCGGCATGAAGGGCCTCATCATCACCGCCAAGCACCATGACGGGTTCTGCCTCTGGCCGAGCCGCTTCACCAGGCACTCGGTGGCGGCCAGCCCGTGGCGGCAGGGGCGCGGCGACGTGGTCAGGGAACTGTCTCGCGCCTGCCGCGAGTTCGGCCTGGAGTTCGGCGTCTACCTCTCGCCCTGGGATCGTAACCACGCAGAGTACGGCCGTCCGGCGTACCTGGCCTACTACCGCGACCAGCTTCGCGAGCTCCTCGGCGGGTACGGCCCCGTGTTCGAGGTCTGGTTCGACGGTGCGAATGGCGGCGATGGCTTCTACGGGGGGGCGAGGGAGACCAGGCGCATCGACAACCGCACCTACTACGACTGGCCCGTCACCTGGAACCTCGTCCGCGCGCTGCAGCCGGGCGCAGTCATGTTCAGTGACGCCGGCCCCGACGTGCGATGGGTCGGCAACGAGAAAGGGATCGCGTTCGAGTCAACCTGGTACGGCCTCGACCGATCGGCCACCTACCCGGGCGATCCGCGGTACGCCAAGGAGTTGGCGCGCGGCAGGATCGACGGCGCCGACTACGTTCCGCCGGAGGTGGACGTCTCGATCCGCCCGGGTTGGTTCCACCATCCCGAGCAGGACGAGAAGGTCAAGAGCGTGGAGGAGCTGCTGGAGATCTACTACAGCTCGATCGGGCGCGGCGCCAACCTCCTGCTCAACATCCCGCCCGACCGGCGAGGCCTCATTCCCGAGGGGGACGTCGCGCGGCTGATGGAGTTCCGCAGGGCTGTCGAAGACGCCTTCGCAAAGGATCTGGCGCGCCGGGCCGTCGCCACCGCGAGCACGCAGCGAGGCCAGGGCCCGCAGTTCGGACCGTCGCGCGCGAACGACGGGGACCCGGCCACCTACTGGGCCACCAGCGACGGCGTCACGACGGGAAGCGTTGAACTGTCGTGGAAGGCGCCGGTCGCCTTCGAGCGCATCGTCCTGCAAGAGGCGATCGCGCTCGGCCAGCGAGTGCAGGGGTGGCGCGTCGAGGCCGAAGTGGACGGCGCCTGGCAGACGCTCGCCGAGGGCGAGTCGATCGGCTACAAGCGGATCGCCCGCGTCGGACGGACCACCGCGAGCCGGCTGCGCGTGGCCATTACGGCGGCGCGCGCGTGCCCGACGCTCGCGACGATTGGCGTGTACTAGCGCATCACTCCATCCTCAGTGCCATCGATGGCGCCTGCTTCATGGCCCGGCGTGCCGGCAGGTAGCAGGCGACGAGTGCGGCGCCGCCGAGGACCGACGAGGCTGCCAGCAGGGCGATCGGCTCGATACCGGTCACCCCGTACACCCATGCCGCCAGCACCTTCGACAACCCGAGCGCGAGCACGACCCCGACGAGCAGGCCGCCGACGGTGAGCCACAGCCCGTCCCCGAGTACCAGCGCCAGCACGTCCAGGCGCGACGCTCCGAGCGCCACCCGGATGCCGATCTCGCGCGTGCGCCGCGACACCAGGTAGGCCTTGACGCCGTAGACGCCGAGCGTGGCCAGCAGCAGCGCCGCCAGGCCGAATGCCGTGAAGACCTGGGCCGAGGCGCACGCCATCCACACGTGGACGCTGTCGTCGCGGTGGTCGCGGAGCGTCTTCAGCGAGAGGAGCGGCAGCGA